>JAQWDG010000091.1 GCA_028705545.1 Methanoregula sp.
CCAAGCGGGTTTTTGGGGGATACGATAAAAATCACGACGGATACAGACCATCAGGGACCAAGCGTATTTGGGCCTGTTTGGGCGGAGGATCTTTCGGGGGGTCGCCCCTCTGCACAGGGCCAAAAAAGGGTCGTACCGAATGTGTCCATGACCTGTTAAACAGTAGTATAAACGAAAAAATTCACGTCGGATGGGTTTGGGGGAGCTACGACACACCCACCCGGATCTCCATCAGTTCCACGGTGACATCGACCGGGCAGGTCCGGTTGAGGGTATACGAGATCGAGCCTTCACGGGTTTCATTAACAACAAAATTGTTTCCACAGGTGGCCGTGGTGTCAAGGGTAGAGAATGCCGCACCCCACCCCTGCAGGGTTGCATTCCTGAACGCTGCATCCGGGCCGGAACCCGAAGTATCAGCTGCAACAGAGATCCCGGTCACATTCCCGTACGATACCCGGTGGACACTGGTCGTCAGGGTGATCGCACCGTACCCGTTGCTGCTCGCAAACGTATGATCGGGATCGGTACGCAGACTCACCGCCCGAATCTCAATGCCGGAACAGGTGCCGTTAAGGGGAACGTATGCAGTAATTTCGGAAGTATTCGTGATATCGTAGGAGGGGACAAGGGTCTGGTTACGCTCGTAACCGGTGCCGGCAAACGCCCGGGCAAACGATGCAACCGGTGTTGTCTGGTTGCCCAGCGCCCCGCTGATGTTCCCGACAGTATCGTACGAGAGCGGGCTTGACCGGCGGCCCCCGTATTTGGTCACGTTGATGTAGCCGAACTGCCAGAGGTATCCCTGGTCCTGCCAGAAATTTCCCTGTGGCTCGTACTCAACACTCACCAGAGTCCCGTTTACCGTAGTGATCATACCGTCCGTAGTTGTGAGATTCAGCGTATAGACCGGCATCTCTTCAGTATGGACAGAGAGCGAACCCCCCGATTTTAACGGGTTGAAGACAACATCGCCCCCGCCCATCTGGACCGGTTCGGTAAGGGCGAGCCGGTCGCTGCGGGACGAAACCGCAAACGAGAGATCGGACGAGAACCGGTAAAACGCCTCTTCCACGTGTCCGATATGATCGATCTCGGCAGACTGTTTAAGCGACGGAATGTAGATCCCGTTAAAAACCGCAAGGAACGTGACAAGAGCCGCAAGGATCAGCATCACGGCAATGACCGGGGCCACTGCATCGTCCCTCACGGTGAGCCCCCGATCTTCCCGGAGAAGAGAACGGCCCGGTCCGTTGCAAGGGTCACGCTTTCGTTTCCTGCAAGCGATGGATAATACACGGTCAGGCGGTCGCCAAGATCGAAGGCTTCGGTGTCGGGAACGTGGATAAAGGGCGGATCGCTTTTTAGTGTATAGGACGTTGTCACCGAATTATTCCCGGCTGCGACAATCACCCGCAGCGTATCGGTCTTCACCCAGTCCCCGCCCTTGTGCCAGAGCGTGATGTTACCCCCCGTGTCGTTTGCAAGCCGGATTGTCACGCCCGGGCTCCTTTCCGCCGGCAGGTAATTTGCAAGCGATGCCGAAAAGACCGCGACGAGGATCAGTACGATCCCGATCATGAGCATCTCGCCGACAACCTCTGAAACCGCTCCCGTGTTCCGTTCTGTGTACTGCATCAGATATCCCTCACACTACAAAAACAAACATGACAACTGCCGCCGCGAGCAGCACGATCGAATGCTTGAAGCCGGCAAGGATGCTGTTTGAGGAGAACTGGCCGGCCATGATCCCGGAGAAAAGCCCGAGCACGATCCCGATCCGGAACATGTCGGTGACGTTCTGCGCCAGATTGAAGTTGATGTTGTACGTGGAGAAACTGGACATGAAAGGTCCGTTGAGCTGGAATGCGGTGTACAGGTAGATGCCAAACGAGAGGTAGATTATCATCACGTACACGATGGTGGTGTTGGCCCGCTCGCGTTTCATTTTGAGATAATGCTCGAAATCCGTGATCGCGATCAGGAAGATCTCGCGGAGGTTCGAGGTTATCTCGCTTGCTTTTACCAAAAGCGAGATCGCACGCTTAACCGAAACGACGCCGATCCGGTTCTCCATCCGGACAAGCGCCGAGTTCACATAGGCGCCGTTTCCCACATCGCGGGAGACAAACGAGAGTTCGGAACTCAACAGACCCAGCTTCGCGGTGGCGATCCGCTGAATGGCATCCGGCAGCGTGAGCCCGATATCGGTCATATCGGCAAGTTCCCGCAAAAATTCCGGGATGTTATTCTCGATGTTGCTGACATACCAGCGGCGCCCTTCAAAGGCAAGGGCAACGGGCGCCATGAACGCGATGATGAGAAGGCAGATCTCCGCTTCTGCCGTGTTTGCAGGAAAGATGCTCCCGCCCGCCCCGGCCATAAAAAAAACGGCAACGACACACGCACATAGTGCGCCTGCGATAACGCTGTACAGGTAATCGGACATATAGGTGCGCAGCGGGTGGCGCAGTTTCTCGTAGATCCCGAACTGTTTTTTCTTCTCCTCGATATTCCGGTAGAATTCCCGGTCGTCCAGGACGGTCCCGGCTCCTGCCGCACCTGCCGGCCCGAATCCGAACTCCACGACTTCCTTTCGGCGGATCCCGAGGTCCTCGGGAGGAAGCATGAGGGAGAGGATCCAGATCATGATGATGGCCCCGGCCGGGATGCACACGAACATAAAGGGAAGGAGCCAGTCCATCGTACCCTTGCTTGTCATCCCCTGCGCGACAATCATAATGATGAGCGCGATGGGGCCGGCGACAAACGCCGAGACGTAGACCTCGGCCATGATCTCGATTGTCTTTAACACGGCATCGAGCTCGCGCCGGGCCTGCTCGTGGAAGTAACGGGTTTTTGATGCAAGGTACGCGGTGACGTCGCCGCCGCTCTCAAACACCATCCCCATGTCGTTGATAAAATCCCGCATAAGGGGGGAGGGGGTTGTCTGCTGGAGGTTGTGCATGGCCGTAATCAGGTCGTCGCCAAAGAGTTCCACGTCCCGGACGATCTGGCCGAACTCGCAGGAGACCTCGCCAAACATTGCCTTATCCTCGTAAATGCGCCGGATGACCGCAAACGGCGGCATGGTGGTCGAGAGGGCCTGCATGTACGAGACCGCGTACGGCAGATCGAGCTCGATCTTCGTTTTCCTTCCCCGTGCAACAAGTGTCGGGTACAGGATCTGGACAAGGAACAGCCCCGGGACGCAAGAAAGAAAGAAGAGGATCCAGAAGAGCAGCGGGGGGATGAGGGAAAAAAGCCCGAAATCGTACCCGGTGACGGTGATAAAAAGGTACAGCCCGCAAAAGACCGCACCGGAAGCAGCGGTGTTAAAAAAAACCTCCCGAAGGTATTTCTCCGGGGTCACCGGGAGGTGGGCGGCAAAGATGTCCCGGCCAAGCTGTGTCCCGAAAACCGGCATACCCAGATGCTCGCACCACGATCCTGCACGGGAAAAGAACGGGGAGTCTGCCATTTTTTATTTCACCGGAAATCGTAGATGGCATGGGCAAGGTCACGGATATCCGGTGACGGTACATCGAGAGCAACGGTGAGGAACTCTTCGCGTTTTTTGAGGTCTTCTTCCACCTGTTCCGGCGTCCACCCGCGGATTGCCGCAATCTCGTTAAGGACCCGGGAAGGACCGGGAATGCGCCGGAACGTGTCGGTGCGGATGTCCCACTCGAAGAGTTTTTTCGGGACGATTGTCCCGGTGGAATCTACGCTAATCTCGTTGATGGCAAGGCAGCGTCGGATACGCTGGCCGGCATACAGGGAGAGTGACTGGTTTACCACGAGATCGAGCGCCGTGAACATGACCGGCGGGACGCTGATTGGCTCGTGCGTTAACCGGTTTATCGCTTCCTGCACGCTTCCTGCATGGATTGTCGAGAGCGTGGCATGGCCGGTGTTCATGGCCTGGAAGAGTGTCTGGGCCTCGTGCCCTCTGACTTCCCCGACAATGATGTACTCGGGCCGCTGCCGCATCGAGGACTTAAGGAGGGAGAAGAGATCGATGTCGCCGACCGTGCCGGCGGTGGTAAGTTCCCGGGTCTGGGTGGCCAGCCAGTTGCTGTGCGGGAGCTGGATCTCGTGGGTGTCTTCGAGCGAGACTATCTTTGCGTTGAGCGGGATGAAAAGCGAGATCGCGTTCATCGTGGTGGTCTTGCCGCTCGCGGTGCCCCCGGCAATGATCATGCTTCTCCGGTGCTCGATAACCAGCCAGAGGAACGCGAGGATCTCCGCACTGTACGTCCCGAGGCGGATAAGATCGAGCGGGGTCATGGGTTCGGCCCGGAACTTCCGGATCGTAAAGGAACTGCCCCGCAGGGAGACGACATTGCTGTAGGTTACCTGCACCCGGGAGCCGCCGGGCAGGGTGGCGTCGACCATCGGGTTCGTGAGCGAGATCTGCTTGTTGGCCTTCTGGGCGAGCCTGAGGACAACCTGGTTGAGTTCGTCGTCGCAAAACCGGATACTTGTCGGGAGGCTGCCGTAGATCCGGTGGAAGACGAAGACCGGGAGATCTCCGCCGTTACAGCTGATGTCTTCGAGCGCCGGGTCCTGCATGAGCGGTTCGAGCGGGCCGAATCCCGAGAGGTCGCGGCGTAAAAAGTACGACAGGATCTCCAGCCGTTCGTCTGCAATGCCCGGGTAAAATTCGCGGATGACCGGGTCGGTGCGGTCTCGGCCGAGCGTTTTTGCCGGGGGGTGGTCCGGGTCGTCGTAGACGATTACCCGGCGCAGCCGGGCGTAAGTCTCCTGCAGGACGACCTGCTCCCGGCCGGAGAGGACCGGTTCTACAACGGTATAGGTGAATCCCAGGTCTCCCCTTCGGACGATCTTGACATACACATAGGGGGATTCGATCCAGTACTCGCCGAGCGTCCCGGGGGTCTTCGTTTCCGGGATGGGGATCTCCGGGGAGGGTCCAGGTACTTGCCCGGCATGCTGCTCCGGAGGAGCGCCCAGAGGCGGTCCCGGTTCCTGCGTGGCCGTAGCACAACCGGGGCCAGGATCACTGAACCGGCAGCAAAGAGCCATAACCGTGAGGGCAATGAGGGCGAGCGAGACCGCACCGGACAGGACGATAGCGGCAAGGGGAATGCAGGCAAAGAGTGCTATGTACCCGGTCGCTGCCGCCGCCACACCGGATCCTGCGATCAACAGATCACCGGTGAGCGTCCGGCTGCCCATCCGGGCGGTGAGGGTGCAAAGCCTAGCGGACAGGTCAGCCGGACCAGAAACAGGTGCTGTCCTTTCAGGTTCCGCACCCGAAGTGCCGGAACGGGACCGGCACCGGAGTGCGGCTGCAGTAAGGTACAGGAATATAACCGATATTGTGCCGGAGACCGCGATGGCAGGGATCGGGATTGCAACAAAGAGCGCCAGGTAACCGGTTACGAAGGTAACACCAAGCGATGCCGCAATGAGCAGATTGCCCCGAGCCGTGCGATCTCCCATATACCCCGGCAGACTGCAAATCCGGGGGTACAGGTTTTTTTCGGGTAAAACCGGTGCCGGTCCGCGTTCTTCCGCAGGGTCCGGTTCTCCGGATCCGAAAGTACTTTTCCGGGACATTACCGTACCGAACCGGCTCCGGCACCCGGTGAAAAACTCCCGGGCCCGGGCAGGAAACGTACGGGCGTTCATACGCCCGGCCCCCACGGGCCCGGTCTGCGGATCGGGGCTGTTGTAGCCTGCCCTGCAGGAGCAGCGGTTGCAACCGGTGTCGGATCGCCGCTTGCAAGCGAGAGGGTGATGTCGAGATAATTTCCTTCGATGGTGATGAGGTACTCACCGGCTCCGTAGATCGTAATCGACCGGTCAGTCCTGTTCGAACTGAATTCCTGTGCATATCCATCCTGTGCAACGACCTTATGCGTCCGGTTATCGGTCACCGTGATCGTGCAGTACGGCCGGTTTACCGGAACACTCAGGGTACCCCGGCACGAATCCGGATCGCTGAGGCAGTCGTACTTCGGGTTGATAGTAAAATAAATAAAAAACGGGCCTTTTGTAACGTTGACCCCGAGCCCGACCGGTGCACCGCCCAGCGTGTATGTCCGGGTAAACGAGGGCGTAACATACCGGGGGGTGAGGGGGGTCTGGTTGATCCGGGTGCCGTGCTGGACCGGGTAGGGATCCGGAGTAACCTGGGGTGCGGCGCTGAACACCTGAAGGCCGGATCCTGCCGTTGCTGTCGGTATGGGAGAGGTTGGCCGGATCTGCACGGGGGGTGTGACCGCACCAATGGCGGAACCGGGCGGGCCATTCGGTACTGCCACGGTTTCATTCCCGGGGTCAAGAGATTGCTGGACCAGCCGCACGCAGCCGCAGGTGCCGGCCATGAGCAGAAGTACCAGAAGGAGGGCCGGTACGATACCGTTCATTTCTTTGGGATGTACCTTCGGACAGCGTCCCGATCGGATCCGTTTCATCCTTTTTCTCCACGATTTGTAACCTGTGTTGCCCTGAACTATATACCGCCCAATCACAAAAGACTATTTGTTTTAATTCAAATTGATCTGATCAATTAAAATAGCATTAAAACAAGTACATTTGTTAGTCGCTATCCATATCGACACTTTCCCGGTAACATTGCAACACATCCACGTCACAGGGAGCGTGTCGGCAGGGTAACGGAGCAGAGGTGGATGATTCAGATGAAAGTTATGTATAGGAATGAGCGTGCAGTATCGCCGGTTGTCGGTGTCATGCTGATGCTTGTCGTTACGATTATTATCGCAGCAGTCGTCTCCGCGTTTGCGGGGGGACTGGGTACAAGTAGTAAGGCCACGCCGCAGGCAGTGATTGATGCGGATGTTACGTATAATGTTACTACCGGCGGGAATGGCATGGGGGACCCCTTCACGTGTACTGCGATTAATTTTAAACTCATCAGTGGCGATTCCCTGCCTACCAAGGATCTATCAATCATTACATATTACACAAACAGCAGCGGTTACGTTTACAAGCACGAACAGACCGCTTCAAGTAATGCGGTTAATTTTTACCTAGGTACACCGTGGGAAAGTTATAGTATGTTTTCAAGAGTCCCGTACCGTAACAATCTGGCAACAGGTTGGGGAAATGAGATCCAGCAACATTTCGGGAACTTCACTTGGCAGACGGGGGATGCAATCACCACGGGTTGCAACGCAGGAACCAGATCGGAAGA
>JAQWDG010000092.1 GCA_028705545.1 Methanoregula sp.
TCATGCAACGGCTTTCCCGATTCCCTGTGTTTTTTGTCATAGGTCTTTTAGGCTTTCTCGCTGTAACAGGCTGTGCGGCGACAAACGGTACAATCCTTCCGACAGGATCGCCTGCCTCTCCTGCCCCCTCCCTACTGACCGCAACACCCACACTGACCTATCCTTCTACTCCCGGTCCGACCCAGACGGTCCCGGAATACGAATCGGTCAGCGTAACGGTCCAGAGGAACACGATCACGGAAAACCCGACGATCACCACCACATTCAACGGGGGCATGGGTCTCGGGATGATCGAGCGCATGGACATGACCGTTATCAGATCCGATGGGATCACGGAGACCGATCACGCCAATAACCCGGCTATGGGAAGGAGCATCACGCTCATGGGGACGACTGCTACCGACCGGGTCATTGTCACCCTCACGATGACCCCGGGCGACCAGTACACCGTCATCGACCAGTATTATCCATTCCCTGATGGAGTCTTGGGATAACAACATCATTTTTACAGCGACAGTACCGGGGAAGTAAGGATAGTACCGACAATGGTTTCAAAATCCCGACCGGCACAATCGACCGTTAGATCGGCGTACCTTTCGTACAGCGGGATGCGCCCGTCATACATCGCGCGGAGTGTCTGGTTGGAGAGGAGAACAATTCCCCTGCCCGAGATATTGCCGAGCCTCATTTCGATCTCCTCAAACGATACCTTAAGGTAAACAACCGTTCCCTCTGCTTTCAGGTGATCCATGGCCGGGGGACTTAAGACGACGCTGCCCCCGGTGGCGATAACCGTGTTCCGGCACGTAAGGGCGAGGACAGCAGCCTCCTCGGTCCTCATAAATTCCGAAGGCCCGTTTCGGTCGATAATCTCCTGGAGACGGAGCCCGGTCCGCTCCTGGATCACAATATCGGTATCCGTAAAATTCATCCCGAGGACTTTTGCAAGGATGACCCCGACCGTACTCTTGCCTG
Organism: Methanoregula sp.; assembly: GCA_028705545.1. Lineage (GTDB taxonomy): Archaea > Halobacteriota > Methanomicrobia > Methanomicrobiales > Methanospirillaceae > Methanoregula. The sequence continues at coordinate 976 of JAQWDG010000092.1, forward strand.
CGCCGGGCATCCCGGTAAGGATTATATTTTTCATACCAACAGGCAGTCTCCGAACCTAGTGATCGATACTGCTCTTTTCCATAAATACCTATCAAATGGAGGAACTGCCTGACGCGGGAGAGAGACGTCACGGGCCGTAAACGGCGGGAAGCTCCCGCTGCACGTATGCATACACGCCAGGTCGATTGGTAGGATTGTTCATGATATATGCAGAAATTGCAGCATAACGATCGTGTTCATCCATGAGTGCGGAATACTCCGTACTGTTCTGAACCAAAGGAGATGAACTCCCGAGCCTGACGGACAGTTCCGCGGTTTTCTCTCCCGCATAAAGCGATGCCGCATGGATGTACTGTGTTTCATTGCCGCTGTGGTATCTCCTTGTCCCGTTGCGGACCGGCAGGACAAGGGGATCGGAATGCAGGAGCCGGTGTGACTGGATATACGATGAGGGAACGCCCACATACGCCGGTGACATCGCTTCAAGATACGTATAGCCTGTCGACTTGTAAAGAAACGCGTCAGAACCGATGCCCATCGCCATATGGCTCTCGGGCCCGAACTTAAAAAGCACAACGGAGTAACCCTCTCGGGCGAGAAGTCCCGAGAGAAGGATCGCTTTATCGTCGCAATCACCCATGCCCTCTGCCAGCAGTTCGGCCGGGTATTTGGGCGGTGCATTACCGCCGTTCTTGTAGGGGATGGTCTGGACGTATGCGTCTATCAGTTCCACATATTCGTCATCGGTGAGGTTCCGTTCATCCCGGATCCTCCGGAACTGACCAAGAAGATCTTCATAAATAGGCCCCTGGGTGGGATCGTTGATCATTGCCTGGTAATACCGGGTACCGGTTTCCCGGGGATCTCCAAGCAGGATCGTACTCCGGAAGGTCTTCTTTGTATCCCGGTATAAGGATGCATTCACCGCAATAGTTACTGTGGCAGACCCGTTCTCGAATGGGAATGAACGGGAAACCATGAAGGGAGGGTTGTTGAGCGGGGCGCTGTCCGGGACAATTCGGGGCAAACCGAAGATAGCCTGCGAGAAAAATACCACCAGGATACAGAAGACAAGGAGGAAGAGGGCAATACCGATCAGGAGGGCACGCAGGATTTTAAATGGCGTAATCGGTTCTTTTTGGTTCTCTTCACCCATGATTACCCTCCCGGAAAGCAGTGTATTTAGATTAAGCGAAGGGAATACTTTCTAATTGGATTGGCATTACCTGCGCTTAATAATAAGAGGATCGAAACAGTGTTCATGCAGAGCTTCCGGTATATCTCCATAAGGTGGGATTTACCAGATGAGTGCCCTGACTATCCCGGTTCTTGTGATAAGAGATCCTTTCTTCCCGCCAGTCATAAAGATGCCCGAAATATTTTGTGCCCGGGGGACAACTAAAGAATGCTAAAAGGGTTTTCCTGCGGGAGTACTGAAACGAGCCGTTGTTATTTCGTGTGACCCATGACCCGCTACCTGATCGATATCCGCCAGATGGGTGCCGTGAAGCGCCAGATCAGTGCCTTAAGCAGGGACCTCCAGGAAACTTTTAACCTGGGAACGATGCTGGTTGTTCCGCATATCACCCTTGCGGGCCCATTCTCCACGGATGACGATGAACATCTCGTCCACGACTTCGCGCAGGTTTGCGACCACCAGGAAGACCCGCCGCACTATGAAGTTGGAGGTTACGGCTTTTTTGAAAAGACCCGGGTGGTCTTTGTGGAGATCACACCCGATGAAGCGCTCCGTCAGTTTCGGTACCGGCTTGCTCAGGCGATCGTCCCGTACTGCTCGCTGAGGGAGTACGACCAAGTTCCCGCAGATGAATTCCGGTTCCACTCGACACTTGCAATGAAACTGGACCGGCTCACGTTCCTGCGGATCAAATGGCACTTCCGGCACCAGGAGCCGGTCAGCCCGCGGTACCACCCGATACGTGCGACACTTCTTAAGAACTCACGAATTCTCTGCGAATACGATTTTTCTCAGGGGCGTATGCTCACCCGTGCGCAGGCAGAAAGCCGGGCGACCCGGGTGCGGGACAACAAGGTGCTCCGGGCATGGGGCGACCGGGAAGGGGAATGAGCCAGGGACAACAAAAATGAAATAAAGGCCCCCCTACCCCGTAAATACCTGGATTCCATCTTCCTGACAATAAACGGACAGGCGCAGCCCCGATCAGATCTCGTTCCCGCTCTTAAACTCCCTGCCTCCCTTCTCACGTTCGGCATGTTCGGAAAGGATGCGCGAGATCTCGTCATACACTTTTCCCTTGTCCTTTGCCCCGGTAAAAAGGATCCGGGCCCCGTCCGTGTCATCCTTGAGATAGGCAGCATCGTCGTACACGATCACCATGATCTCGTTTTCGGGCCCGAAGCAGTGCTCCTCGTACTCCCCTTTCATGTACCGTTCGCGCTGTTCCTTTGTCGGCGCCGAATACTTGTTGTCGTACCTGAATACACCCGTAGCAATCACCCGTAAACGCTGAAAAGAAGAAGGGTCGGATTAAAATGTCCCTTTCGTGCTCGGGACGCCCTTTGACCTGCCGGACTTGTCTAAAGCATCGCCAAGGGCAATGCCGAACGCCTTGAACGCTGCTTCGCACTGGTGGTGGTCGTTTCTCCCCGAAAAACAGATGTGCGCCGTGATCCCGGCGTGCATGCAGAGGGTGTAGAAGAAGTGCTCAAAGAGATCGGACGGGATGTTCCCGAGTGTCTTATTGCCAAACGTGCCGGTATAGACAAGATAGCCGCGACCTCCGCAGTCAAGAGCCACCTGCGCCAGCGACTCGTCCATCGGGATAATGGCGTGGGCAAAACGGCGGATACCCTTCCCGTCGCCAATCGCCTTTTTGACCGCCTCGCCGAGCACGATCCCGACATCCTCGATAGTGTGGTGGCAGTCTACGGAGAGATCGCCCTTTGCCCTGCAGGTAAGGTCAAAACCGCCGTGCTTTGCCATGCCGGTGAGCATGTGGTCGAAGAACGGGATGCCGGTCTCGACCGAGACCTTTCCCGTACCGTCGGGATTGAGCGTGAGGGTGATCGCGGTCTCTTTGGTCTCCCGTGAAATGGTAACTTTTCTCATCGAGATTCCTCTAGTGCCTCTGAAAGGTTAATCTTTCCGCTGTACAGCGCCGAACCGAGCACCGCCCCGTACGCCCCGGCATCTTTTAAGGCTGCAACATCTGCCCGGGCCGAGACCCCGCCGGCAACGACCACCGGGATCTTCACACAATCAATGAGTTTTTTTACCGGGCCACAGGCGATCCCGCCCTGGAGCCCTTCGACATCGACATTCGTGTAGAGCAGGTATCCGGCACCAAGTTGTTCGAATTTCTGCGCCCAGCCGATATAATCGCCGGCGGTCTCCTGCCAGCCGTGGATTGCGACCTCACCGCCTTTCGCGTCAACTCCGGCCATTACCCGGTCACTCCCGAACTCCCGCGAAAGTGTGCGGATGCTCTCCGGTTCTTTTATCGCAAAGGTCGAGAGGATGATCCGCGAGACACCGGTTTCGAGCCAGCGGGTGCCGTCTTTTACCGAACGGATCCCCCCGCCGAGTTCGATCTCGACACCGGTCTCTTTTACGAGCGCCCGGATAAGATCGGCATTCTTCGCCGATTCCCCAAATGCCCCGTCGAGGTTGACCACGTGGAGCGCATCGGCACCGGCATCCAGCCAGCGGCGGGCGCAGGTGAGGGGATCGCCGTATGCGGTCGCACTCTCACGTTTCCCCTGCACGAGCTGGACGCACCGGCCCCCAAGGATATCCACCGCGGGAAAGATTCTCATGATCTTACCGGATCATCCGTTCGATCGACATCACGAGAATGTCGCGGGCGCCGGCACGTTTCAACGCATTGATCAGCGTGTACACCCGCTCTTCGTTTACCACCGCGTGGACTGCAACAAGATCCTCGGCCGATGCAACATCCATCACGGTCGGGCCGGAGAGGCCTGGCAGTACGCTTTTCACCTTTTCAAGGGCTGCCCGTTTCGCATTCATCATCAGGTAGCACTGGCCACGGGCACGGATCACGCTTTCGAGCGCGAGATGGATTTCGTCGATCTTCTCCCGCTTTGCCGCAAGCGCCTTACAGTTTGCGATAAGGTGGGTCGAGGTAACGAGTACCTCGTCGAGCACCCGGAGCCGGTTGGTCTTTAAGGTGTTCCCCGAACTTGAAAGATCGACAATCGCGTCAGCTATCCCAAGATGGGGCGTCGCCTCGCATGCCCCGCCGACAAGGACAATCGTGACCGGCACGTGCCGGGCCGCGAAGTATTTTTTCGTGGTTACGGGAAACTCAGTTGCGATCTTTGCCCCTTTGAGCTGTTTTACGCTGGTGACGGGAGAATCTTCACTGACTGCCAAAACGAGTTTTGCCTTTCCTATCTGGAGATCGAGAAGTTCCTCGACATCGGACTCCCGTTCGCAGACCATGTCGTGGCCGGTGATCCCGAGATCGGCAGCGCCGGTCGCCACGTACTCGGGAATATCGATCGGCCGGGCAAAAAGGATCTCCACGTGGGGGTCGAGCGTCCGGGCGATGAGCTTACGCTCGGCAGTATCCTGCAGGTGGAGCCCACTCTTCTCCATGAGGTCCATGATCGGCGCTGCAATCCTTCCTTTGTTGGGGATGGCAAGCCGGATCATGCCGGAAAAAGGAGCGGGATTTCCTGTCGGTACAGGAGAGGAAATTTTACCGCTTTTTCTCGTTTTAGAAGGTCTTGAGCTCGCCACGGATTACCTTCTCCGTGATGTTTGTGACGTTTGCAAGGTTGTCGTCCACAATCTCCCGGATCTCGCCGTTGATCTCCTTTAAGGTAGTGCCTTTCTTCGGCAGCACCTGGACACTTGCCACGAGCGGCTGGTCGATGGGTTTACCGATCTGGGAGAGGAGCCGAACGTACATTTCGTCGACACCGGCAACTTTCTTTACGGTCTCCTGTGCAATCTGGGTGGAGAGGAGGTTATAGATCTTCCCGATATGGTTGATCGGGTTCTTGCCGCTCGTTGCTTCCATGCTCATCGGGCGGTTGGGGGTGATAAGCCCGTTGCAGCGGTTGCCCCGGCCAACAGAACCGTCATCGCCCATCTCGGCGGAAGTACCGGTGACCGTCAGGAAAACACTCTTGTTCTTGATATCGTCGGCGGTGTTGACGTTGACCACGACTTTTCGGGAGGTGCTCTTCTTTGCGACTTTGGTGATCTCCTCGTTTAAGAGCGTCATGTAGTCCTGGTATTCCCTGATATCGGCGCAGTACTTGTCGACAATGGCGCAGGCGATGGTGAGCGTGATCGTGTTCCCGTCGCGGAGCCCCATGATCTTGATGTCCTGGCCGATTGCCGGGTATTTCTTACGGAGTTTTGTATCGATATAACCGGCAGTATTACGGATGATGGTCTCCACATCGGAGAACGGGGCATGCCCGACACCAAAAGAGGTATCGTTTGCCCGCGGGACCCTGCCGGCCTTGGGCTTGAAGACATCCCGGAGATCGGTAGAACCGGTCCCGAGCCGGCTGTCAATGATGACATCCCGCTGCAGGTTGAGCTCGGGGAGGATCTTGTGCAGGTACTCGTGTGCAGCTTCCACCGCGACCGCATCGGTGGGGATGGTAACGCCATCGAACTGTTTGGTGGCACGGCCGTCAATCAGGATATAGATCGGCCGGATCATCTTCCCGCCGCCGAACTTCGGGCAGGACTCGCCGGCAACGACTTCGCCCTGATCGGTATTGTGGTGGAGGACGACGCCGAAGTGTTCGATATAGGTCTTGCAGAGGGCCTGGGAGATGGACTCCGCAATACCGTCTGCAATGCTGTCGGGGTGCCCGAGGCATTTGCGTTCGACAAGTTCGATCTGCTGCTTTTCCAGAGGGATCTGGTTCAGTGCTTCAATCTGGATATTTCGTTTCATTAAAATGTCCTCGGGTTTTCTCCGTAATCGTACTAATAAAAGAGACTGGCATTCATATAACCATTTCTTCTTAAGCAAGTCCCGACAGGAAAAAAATTTCTGCAAGTAATAAAAAAAAGAAGGATCTTCCAGCGGTTCCCGAGAAAGATAAAAAAAGGTCTAACGCCTGAGGAATTTCTGGAGGATGGTCATATCGCTCCCCTTGGGCGTCCGCTTTACCGGCGGCCTGCGGGGCTGTTCTTCCTCCTCGTCATCGTCATGGACTTCCTCGATCCGCGG
>JAQWDG010000004.1:0-3566 GCA_028705545.1 Methanoregula sp.
AGCCCGCCGGCCGGGTAGGTATAGAGGCCGACATCCACGAACTTTCCTTCGCGCAGGGCGAGATCCGGGATATGTCCTTCCTCGGTCGACATCACGATCAGGTCGTTGATGAACGCAATCGACGCCTCGCTGTCGTCAAACTCGAACGTGCGTTTCAGGTGTCCGTTTTCGAGCGTCCAGCCGGGCACTTCTTTTATGAGTTCAACCGTGTCCTTACGGGTGATCGGCGGCGTGCCGGGCTTATAGGTCGAGCATTTCTGCTGCGCGAGTTCCATGGTTATCTGGTCTGCCCTGTAACCAAAAAAGGTTTCTTATAAAAGGACCGGGGTTACCCGGCCGGTACCGCAGCCTCTGGTGCCCGGTTGTTCCCGTAGTGGTTCTGGAGCGCCACCATCACCACGAGCGAGACGGGGAGCGCAATCACGAGCGGGTCGATCACCGACCAGGGCAGGGGCAGGAGCGACGGCACCCCAAAGAGCGCCTGGCAGATCCCAAGCGGCTTTGCCTCGGCCGTGTGGACAAACCCGGTCCACAAGAACCAGACAACGGCTCCCGAGACCATGCTCGCGATTGCCGCTTTTGTGGACGGCCTTTTCGCGTAGATCCCGACTGCAAACGCCGGGAGGAATGCCGCGGCGCACAGGCCCATGAACATCGCGGTGGCCCGGGCAATGATCGAGACGGGCAGCGCAAAGGCAAGGGCCGTTGAGAGCACCATCATCACGATGATCCCCGCCTGGTGGTTCCGCAGGGAGAGGGCGCACTCCCTTCCCCGGCCCCAGAGATCGCAGATGAGCGCCGTGCCCATTGCGTGGTAGAGCGAGGAGAGCGTGGACATCGCAGCGGCCAAAAGCGTGAGCATGAAGAGCGCCACAAAGATATCCGGCATCGCCTCGTTGATGAAGAGCGGGATGACCGCGTCAACGTTCCCGCCGGCCGCATCGATTGCGATCGTTCCCGCATGCTCGTAGAAGTACACGTTCGAGAGCGCCCCGACCGTAAAGGCAACACCGGTCATCATCAGGATAAAGATACCGCCGACCAGTACCGCCCGGTTGAGCGACTTGTCGTCCTTTGCGGTCATGAACCGGACCACGAGCTGCGGCTGAGCGAGCACGCCGATACCCACGCCGAGCACGATCGTGGTCAGAAGCGTAAACCAGATGGGCGAACCAAGGGCCGGCATCGATGTCCAGCCGGTCATTCCCTGCGCTCCAAGGGCCGCGGGCACGAGATCGGCCATGTTCGTGAGCGCCGCATTCCCGGCGGTCACGCCCCCGACAACGAGGTATGTCAGAACGAGCAGCACCGTCATCCCGACAAACATGATCGTCCCCTGGAAGGCATCGGTGTACATGACCGCGATGAGCCCGCCGAAGATCACGTAGACCGCGGTGATCACGGCAAAGATCACAAGCGCTGTCGTGTAGCTGATCCCAAGAGTAGGTTCGATGAACCGGGCCCCGCCGATAAGGATCGCCGCCGTGTAGAGCGGCATCGAGATCACGATGATAAACCCGCTGATGTACTGGAGAAGCGGGGAACGGTAGATCTTGCACATCAGGTCCGGGAAGGTGACGGCAGAGAGGCGCTGGCCGATCTCCCGGGTTTTCTTCCCAAAGAAAACAAACGCGAGCAGGATCCCGACGCCGATGTTTAGGACCGTCAGCCAGATCAGGCCCATCCCGAGATTGGCCGCCTGGCCCCCGAAACCGATGATCGCGGACGTGGAGATGAAGGTCGCGCCGTACGAGAGCGCGATGACCGCCGGGTGGCTGCTCCTTCCCGCGACAAGATAATCCTCGGGGCTCTTTGTTTTCCGGTATGCATAATACGCGATGATGAAGGTGAGGACAAGGTAAACGGCCACGAGCGCGGCCATCGTAACCGTGTCAACTGCCACTGGTGCCCCCTCCCTTGTCCCAGTTGAGTATTCCGTACACGATACACGCCAGCGTAAAGCCGATGGCAAGCCCATAGCCAATCCATATCTGAGGATCAGGAATCCCAAGAACAAGCATAGAATAAACCTCGGGTAACCTCTATGCAGGATACGATACACGGGGAACCACGTTAAAAAACGGGTCCCCTACCTAAAACCGAAGAAAAAGAAAAACCGGGCGGAGGATCTTCCGAAACTGTCCCGTTGCGCCGGCATAGTGTTACCATCCGGTTTTATGGGAACGATCGTATATAACAATTTTCATATCAGTTTGCTGCCCCTTCGCGCAATTTCCCGGAAAAGGCCATAACGCGCCGGGTGCAACAGGGAAGTACTACGAACGCCCCATCGGTTTTTCCCGGTCTTCACGAGTCGCTCCGTGCCGTTCTTGCCGAGCGGCTGGGCTGGACGGATCTCCGCGAGGTGCAGGAGCGGACGTACCGGGCAGTAGCCGCGAAAAACGATGTGCTCGTGCTCGCCCCGACCGCGGGGGGCAAGTCCGAGGCTGCGCTTATCCCGGTGGTAGACGATATCCTGAAGTCCGGCGCACCGGGCGTTGCCTGCATCTATCTCTCGCCGCTAAAGGCGCTCATCAACGACCAGGAGGAACGGATCGCGGCGTTCTGCCGCCCCACCGGCCTTTCGCTAGCCAAGTGGCACGGCGATGTGCCGAAAGGCGGCCGGGGCTGGAAGGAAGGCGAGGCCCCGCAGTTTCTGCTCATCACGCCCGAATCGCTCGAAGTGCTCCTGCACGAAAAAGATCTCTGTGCCGATCTCGCGAACCTGAAGTATGTGATCGCGGACGAGCTCCACGCTTTTGTTGAATCGGAGAGGGGCGTCCATGTAAAAGTCCTCCTTGACCGGCTCGACCGGATCGCCCGCCGGCCGCCACAAAGGATCGGTCTCTCGGCAACAGTGGGAAACCCGGAGGAAGTGCTTGCCTGGTTCTCGCCCGGCGCCAAAAAAAAGCAGGTGGTGGCGGTCCCGGCGCCCCCGGCAGAGAAACGGTTCCGCTTTGTGGTCGAGCCGGACCCGGGGCGGCGGACCGAAGCCCTTGCCCGGCTTGTTGCCGGTAAAAAGGCGCTCGTCTTTGTAAACAGCCGCGGTGCTGCCGAAGGGATCGTGCAGGCAGCGGCCGGCAGGATCCGGAACCTCTGCATCCACCACTCCTCGGTCTCCGCGGCAAAGAAAAAGGAGGCGGAGGAGGCTTTCCACGGCGGGGAAGGGGCATGCATTGTCTGTACGAGTACGCTCGAACTCGGGATCGATATCGGGGACCTCGATATCGTGGTGCAGGCCGGCCCGCCGGACTCGGTCTCGTCGTTTTTACAGAGGATGGGCCGGGCGGGACGGCGGGACCGGCCGGCGAATGTCGCGTGGCTCCTGTCCGATCCCCGGGAACTGCTCGTGAGCTGTGCGATCCTCGAATGCGCAAAGGAAAAACAGGTCGAGCCCCTCGTCCCGCTGAAAAAACCGTACGCCGTGTTCGTCCAGCAGCTCTTCCTTCTTGTCGCTGCCGTAAAAAGGATCGGCCGGGGGACGCTCGCCCGCGAACTCCTCGCGCTCCCCGCGTTTGCCGGGATCTCAGAAGAAGAGTTCGACCGGATCCTCGCGTACCTCGCGG
>JAQWDG010000004.1:3666-13124 GCA_028705545.1 Methanoregula sp.
GCTGAAAAAGTGGCAGGAGCGATCCGGGAGATCGCAGCGGCCCCGTACGATGAGAACGGTGCGATCCTTCCCCTGCCGGCCCACCCGGCTTCGAAGTTTGCCCGCTGCCTTCCAGAAGACCTCGCACGCACGCAGGCGCTCGCCGACCACTACCGGCTCGGCAGCTGCCTTGCACTTCTCGCAGAAGAACCGGTAACTATTCTGCCCGGCCCGGCGCAAAAATCCCGGGGCCCGGATCAGTTTAAGAGGACAGATGGCGTATCATAAAAAAACGAACGTCACGGAAGGAATCGTTCCCATGAAAGCGTATCTTGTTTTTGTTCTTGCTGCCGCCTGCTTTATTCTCGTTGCGGGATGCACGCAGAACGCAGCACCGGCACAACCGACAGTGGCAGCTACGACCCAGACCCCCGGCCAGGTCACGACCACCTATACCTATGCGCTGGCAACGACAGCGACGCCGACGCCTGTCTCGGTCTCCGATAACACGATCATCATAAAGAACATGGCATTTACCCCGGACACGATCACGGTACCGGCCGGCGCCATTGTCCGCTGGGTCAACAAGGACAGCGTTACGCACTCGGTCGTGTTCTCAAAAGACTCCAAGATCAACCCGTCGGGAGTCATGAGGAACGGCGAAGGGTTCTCGGTCCGGTTCTATGACGCCGGCACCTTCCCCTATTATTGCGGGCTCCACCCGGAGATGACCGGCACGGTAATCGTAACGCAATAATGCTGCAGGAAATTACTTTTTATCCCATTTTCGGGAAACCTCTCATCGTGTATCTCGGGATCCTGACGCTTACGGGTTTCCTCGTCACCGCAGGCATTGCCGTTGCGAACCGGCGTGGCATCCACACGATCCCCTTTGCCTGGCACCCCCGGCTCGCTGCCTTCTCGATTGCGTGTGCGGTTATCCACGGGACGCTGGGCGTCCTGATATTTTTTTAAAACAGGAATATTTTCCGGTGGGGGGATCCCGGGAAATATCCGGCTAAAAAAATCCCGGGCCGATCAGTACCCGGCAAGCCGGAGCAGTGCACCGACAAGGATGCCAAACATCGATGAGGATGCCGATATCATGCCGAGCAGGATGTATCCTGCGATCACGCCGATCTTGAGCGGCGTGTAAGTCCGGTTGATGTTGAGGCGCCGTACCGTACGGAACGGTTTGACCTCTGCCGATATCGCAGGCTTGTTCTTCCTGATCTTTACCATCGTCCGATCACCCCGGTAAATAATGGGGAACAGTATCCAGTTACGATATACTACGTACAGGTGATATTTAGGATTTTGTATATTGCCGATATAAAAATCGGGAAGTATTTTGGGTTTTTTTTAGTTTCTGGTGAAACGATCTTTTGTTTTTCGTTCATTCCTTAAAAATCCCGTTGCCGCGAATTTTACCGCAGCAAAAGCCTGAATTGCACAGGTTTTCGATCGGGCGGGCTTGGTAAAAGAAGCAATAAAACCGGAACACGATAACGCCGAGGGGGAGATTTGAACTCCCGAGGCGCAGGGCGCCAGTAGCTTTCGAGGCTACCGCCTTCCCGGGCTAGACTACCTCGGCACTCGCTCAATCATGTTCTTTTCGATCCCACTAAAAGTTAACTATCAGGATGCCGGGGTCGCCCGGTGAAAAAAAGGGAGAGGATATTTTCTTTATGCCATCGGCGGCATGCCCGCCGGGGCTTTGGACTGGGTGATCATCATATCGTCGACCCGGATCAGCATGATTGCGGTCTCGGATGCGCTCTCGATCGACTGGCGCTTGGAACGGAGCGGTTCGAGCACGCCCTCTGCGTGCATGTCGATGATCTGGCCGTTGTACACATTGAGTCCTGCGGTCTTCTTGCCCTTTGCGTGGGCGTTTTTCAGCTCCACGAGCTTGTCGATCGGGTTGTAGCCCGAGTTCTCGGCAAGGGTGCGCGGGATGACTTCAAAAGCCGTTGCGTATCCCTCGATTGCGAGCTGGACCCGGCCGCCAACGGTCTCGGCATAGTTGCGGATCTTCATTAAGAGTTCAGTCTCGACCGCACCGCCGCCGACAACGTACGTGCCGTCCTCAATGGCGTCCATAATAACGCTCGTGCCGTCGACAACCGCCCGTTCGAGTTCGTCCAGGAGGTAGTCGCTTGTGCCGCGGAGCAGGATGGTCGTTGCCTTCGGGTTTTTGCAGCCGGAGATCTTTGTGATCTCCATATCGTTGTCTTCCTCAACGGATTCCGCAGTACCGAGGTCTTTTGCGGTGAGGTCCTCGGGCTTGTTCACGATATTTGCGTGGAGTGCCTTTGCCGCGTACTTCATGTCCTTCTCGGGCACGTCATCGACTGCGTAGATCCCGTTCTTTGCAAGGAAGAACTGGACCGGGTCTGCAATGCCCTTCTGGCAGAGCACTACGTTTGCGCCGGCGGCAACGATAGCATCGGCGAGCCTCTTTAAGGTCTCGCGCTCCTGTTCGGAGAACGCCGCGATCTGCTCGGACGAGGTGATCTTGATCTTGGCCTTCACCTGGGTTTTTGTGATCTCCATGGGCGTTGCAATCAGGGCGACCTTTGCCTTTGTGACCTTTCTTGGCATGCCGTCGCTCACGCGCTTCTTGTCAAGGACAACGCCCTTGATGAGCTCCGCGTCGTCCATCGACTGGCCCTTCTGCTTCTTGATGAGGACATCGTCCTCGTCCGCGAGGTACTTGCCGTCGACTTTCTCTGCGATCGCCATGACTGCATCGACAATGATGCCGTCAAGCTTTGTCTTGACCGATTCGATGGACTTGCCGGTGATGGAGGTGTCGGCGATCTTAAGAAGCGTCTTACGGTCCTTCGGGTCTACCTTGAACGAGAGGGATTGGGTGATCTCGAGCGCCTTTTCCATGCCCATCCGGTAACCCTGTGCGATCACGGTCGGGTGGATGCCCTGTTCGAGCAGCTTCTCGGCCTGCTCCATGAGCGAGCCGGCAATAACGACTGCGGTGGTTGTCCCGTCGCCGACTTCATCGTCCTGGGTCTTTGCGACTTCGATGACCATCTTTGCGCCGGGGTGCTGGACCGAGATCTCCTGCAGGATCGTTGCGCCGTCGTTCGTGATCACGATGTCTCCGGTTGAACCCACGAGCATCTTGTCCATACCCCGGGGGCCGAGCGTTGTCCGGACCGCACCGGCAATGGCCTTTGCCGCCATAATATTCGAGCGCTGCGCTTCCTTGCCGGTGTTGCGCTCGACGTTGTCTTTTAAAATAATGATAGGTTGACCTGATAACATAGATGATCCTCTAGTGCTGTAAAAGGTGGAATTGAACTTCTATATAAAAATGATCTAGTGCTGTTCCGGTAAAAAAGGGAACGTTTCAATCGATACGGGAGATTTTAAACAGCGAGTACACCGGCACGCCATCGATATCCCGGATGCCGCGCTTATCGAAGATCACCCAGATGGCAACAGGCAGGGCCCCGTGCTTCTTTAGGTATTTTACGAGTTCCCGCATGGTGTTCCCCGAGGTGATCACATCGTCCACGATGATGCAGCGCTGGTCGGCAACGGATGCAAAGTTCCCGCTGATCGATCCCACCGGGTGTTCGCTTGCGTTCTGTTTTGCCGGGTGGTAGATGGCAAGCTTTGAGGCTTCCTGCACAGAGATTATGGTGGCAAGCGGGATGCCCGAGAGGGCGATCCCCACGATCACGTCCGCAGCCGGGGTGACGACTTCTTTCTGCGCCGAATAATACCGGTTAAGGAGCATCTGCGAGATGCCGTCCAAAAGCGGCGCCTGGCTGCTCACTGCCGTCCAGTCGATGTGCACATCCTTTGGGGCTGCGGACCCGCCCTTTGCCTGGGTCAAAAGCCAGGTCACCGTTTCCATGGAAAGCGATAATTCATCTGCAATCTGGCCGGGGCTGTGGCCTTCCGATAACAGCGCTTTTGCCCGGGCGATCAGATCGTCAAGGGAAGACATGAAAAAACATTTGTGGTAATCTATTTAAGTTTTCGTTTGATTATTGCGCCGCAGACCGGGCATTCCCCGTCTGTCTTGTAATACCGCCCGCAGCCGCTGCAGCGGTACTTCCACGCAACCGGCTTTGCCGCCCGCTGCCGGAGTGGCTGTATCGGGATTTTTAAGGCCGCTGCCACGTTCTGGATCGCAAAATCGTCCGTGAAAACCGTGGCACCAAGACCAAGTGCAAGGGCGAGCACATCGCAGTCGGTCGCGGAGATCACCGGGAGGTCGCCGGTCTTTTGTGCCGCTTCCCGCACCCGCACAAGGTCGCCTTTCTCCGGCGCCTGCACCACGAGGCCGGCGGAAACGAACAGGTCGAACCGGCATTTGCTTTTTAAGTCCACCAGTTCGTCGGTGACCGATGGCGTTGTGTAACATTCCCCTTCTGCCGGGTAGTCGGTAAAAAAAACCGAAGAATCAAGCACGCATTTCATCGGGTCGATCCTGACATACGCCCGGGAAAAATCCCTCCCGGCGGGTTAGTGTTTCAGTGCCGCTGCAATGCAGGAGGCCGCCGAGATCCGGCTGCAGCCCCGTTCGATCGTGTCGCTGCAGATGATCTCGCGGATCCCGCTCACCTTTAAGTGGGAATACGCGCCGCCGATCAAAACCCCGTGCACGCAGGCCGCGTACACGTCCTTTGCCCCCTGCAGGTAGAGCATTCCCGCCGCTGTCGCAATCGTGCCCCCGGTCGAGATGATGTCGTCCACGATCACGACCGAGCGGGACGCAGACGAGAGTTTCTTTGGCGCAATCTTCACTTCCGAGCCGGAGAGCCGGGTCTTGTCCAGGTAATCGTAGTCCCAGCCGCCCACCGAAGCAACGTCGCCGGCAAACGCGAGCGCCCCGTCGTCCGGGGCAAGGATCAGCGGATCGGAAAGGTCCATTGATTCGATGTACCTCCCCACGTCCTTTCCGACCGAGATGTTCTTTGTCGGCACGCCGAAATATTTGAGCACGTCCGGTTCGTGGATGTTGACCGTGATGCAGTCGGCCACATGGTGCGTAAAGAGCCGGGCGATGGCCCGGGCGCTGATCGGCTCCCCGTCACGGAATTTCTTGTCCTGCCGGGCGTAGCCCATGTACGGGAGGACGAGATGGTTTTTCGATCCCTCGCAGGCGTCGATTAAGAGGAGCAGCTGGACGAGCGAATCGTTGTCCGGGGTGCTCCCGACAATGACCATTTCGTCGTCGGGTGCAACGGCTGCGAGGCAGAGTTCCCCGTCAGGGAACTGGGAAAATTTCACATCGACAATACCGGTGCCGAGAGCTCCGGCGATGCGCGAGGCAAGAACCTGGGATTTTTCCGTGCTGACAACTTTCATGGTACCCTTACCCGAACCGGAAGGCCATTGGTGGGCTGCTGACCGTTTCCTGCCATACTATTGTTTCCTGCATTATAGTAGATTTTTGCATGAAACTCCGGGCAGTTCCGGCCGGCTTTTGCATACGCTACAAACTACTTAAACTATCATGCGTCAAAATATATGGAAAATCCACGTATACTGACACTCCACGGTTAGTAGTGAGGAAAATCTTCAATGGAAAACGCTGATCAAACAGTACCGGTGCAGGACGAGAAGGCTGTTGTGAGCCCGGCACCGGAGCCTGCGACAGGGCAGGCAGCCGCAGCACCTGAAGCGGCACAGCCGGCAGCACCGGTGGTCGAAGGGGCATCCTCCCAGATCGAGGTCCCGGCAAAACTGATCGACCAGGTCATCGGCCAGGAGCGTGCGGTCGAAGTCATCAAAAAGGCCGCCACGCAGCGCCGGCATGTCATGATGATAGGGAGCCCGGGCACGGGTAAGTCGATGCTCGCGAAAGCCATGGCCCAGCTCCTGCCAAAAGAGGAACTCCAGGACATCCTGGTCTATCCGAACTCGGACGATTCCAACAACCCGATCATCCGGACCGTTGCCGCAGGCCGGGGCAAGCAGATCGTTGCCGCCCACAAGGCCGAGGCAAAAAAGAAGATCCAGTTCCGGAACACGCTGCTGTTGATCCTCATCATCGGTATCATCGGGTACGCGTTCATCACCTACCAGTGGCTGATGGGTGTCATCGCCGCCGCCTTTGTTTTCCTTGCCCTGCGCTACACCACGCCCCGCGAGGAAGCGATGGTGCCAAAGCTCCTCGTTTCAAACGATGCAAAGAGCGCCGCGCCCTTCATTGACGGGACCGGGTCCCACGCGGGAGCGCTCCTTGGCGATGTCCGGCACGACCCGTTCCAGAGCGGCGGACTCGAGACCCCGGCGCACGACCGGGTCGAGGCAGGCGCCATCCACCGCTCGAACGGCGGCGTCCTCTTCATCGACGAGATCAATACGCTCGACCCCCACTCGCAGCAGAATCTCTTAACGGCACTCCAGGAGGGGGAGTTCCCCATCACCGGCCAGAGCGAGCGTTCGAGCGGCGCCATGGTCCGGACCGAGCCGGTCCCCTGCAAGTTCGTGATGGTCGCGGCCGGCAACCTCGATGCGATCCAGGGTATGCACCCGGCGCTCCGTTCCCGTATCCGCGGGTACGGCTACGAGGTCTACATGGCCGACAGCATGGAGGATACGCCCGAGAACCGGGAGAAGTACGTCCGCTTCATCGCCCAGGAAGTCAAAAACGACGGCAAGATCCCGCACTTCGACAAGAGCGCGATCGACGAGATCATCCGCGAGGCGCAGCGGCGCTCGAACCGGAAAGGGCACCTGACCTTAAAGCTCCGTGACATGGGCGGGCTTATCCGGGTTGCGGGAGATATCGCGAGGCAGGAAGGGGCGGCGCTGACCACAGCGGCACACGTCATGACCGCCAAAAAGACCGCCCGCTCCATCGAAGACCAGGTCTCGGACGAAGTGACCCGGCACCTCCGCGAGTACGAGATGGCCGTTGTCGAAGGCACCCGGGTAGGACGGGTGAACGGGCTTGCCGTTACCGGCAGCGATGCCGGCTCGGTCCTTCCGATCATGGCGGAAGTCACCCCGGCAATCGGGAAGGCCGGCGGTGAAGTGATCGCAACGGGCCTGTTAAAGGAGATCGCCCAGGAATCGATCAAGAACGTCAGCGCGATCCTAAAGAAATTCACCGGCAGGGATGTGAAAAACATCGATATCCACATCCAGTTCATCGGCACCTACATGGGTGTCGAGGGTGACTCTGCGTCCGTCAGCGTTGCAACGGCTGTCATCAGCGCAATCGAGGGGATCCCGGTCCGGCAGGACCTTGCCATGACCGGCTCCCTCTCGGTGCGGGGCGACGTGCTCCCGGTCGGCGGCGTAACCTACAAGATCGAGGCGGCAGTAAAGGCCGGCATCAAGACCGTGCTCATCCCGCGGATGAACATCAACGATGTGTTGATCGAGGAGCAGTACAAGCCCCTCGTCAAGATCATCCCGGTCGATAGGATCGACGAGGTGCTCAAGTACGCCCTTGTCCCGGAGAACATGGACGGCTTCCTCGCCAAACTTAAGCAGATGACCGCACGGTCGACAGCAATCTTTGCCGAGGCGCCGTCAATCAATAAAACGGCAGCATGACCGAGACACCCGGTGTCCGGTATTACGATGTCCGGCAGGTAACGGGCGAGACCACCCATATCGATATCGACAAGGGTGTCGTCGAGTCTGCCGGTGTCTCGTTTTTTTCCAAAGCGGTTGTCCGGGTCCTCGGGCCGAAAGGCTGGGGGATCCTCGAGACCGACCGGCCCGAAGAACTTTCGGGGAAAAAATTCGAAACACTTCTTGCATCGGCCCTGCGCCTCGCGCAGCTGACCGGCGATTCCGTCAGCCTCGCCGATGCTCCCCGCACGATCCTTGCGGTGCCCAAAGTAAAGGAGGACTGCCGGGATATCGACCTTGAAGAGAAAGCCTCTCTGCTCGGCGCAATCGAGAAGGCGGCAGACCTGCCGCAGATTTCGAGCCGGCGGGCAAATTACCTCGAACGGATCGAGACCGTCCGGTTCCGGGACAGCTCCGGCTGCGAGTATTCGTTTGAGTCCTGCCGTTCGGGGTTCTCCGTGATTGCCGTTGCGTCAAAAAACGGGGACAGCCAGATGGCCTACGAGCCCGAGCGGACGATCCACGGCTTCAACCTCCGGCACAAGGAAGAGGCGGGGCGCAAGGCAGCAGAGCTGGCGCTTGCCCTTCTCGATGCAAAAGCCGCCAAAGGCGGGATCATGAATGCCGTCCTCGATCCGGAGCTTGCCGGGGTCCTTGCGCACGAGGCAGTCGGCCATGCCTGCGAAGGGGATCTCGTGGAGGAAGGCAATTCCGTCCTTAAGGGACGCACCGGCGAACAGATCGGCGACTCGCGGCTGACGATCGTGGACGACCCGTCGCTTCACGAGTTCGGCTTCGAGCCGGTCGATGCCGAAGGCGTTGCCGTGGGCCGGACCGAGCTCATTAAAAACGGCCGGGTAAACGCATTCATCCACAACCGCGGAACGCTTGCCGCGGTGGGCCACGGCGTAGCCGGCCACGCCCGCGCCATGCCCGGCGAACCGCCGCTCGTGCGGATGAGCAACACGTTTGTCGAGGCCGGCGATGCATCGGACGACGAGATCTTCTCCGAATGCAAAAACGGGATCTTCCTTGCCGGCACCCGGGGCGGCCAGGTAGATACGGGCCGGGGAGTCTTCCAGTTCAACGCGGAGTACGGTTACCTCATAGAGAACGGCGAGAAGACGCAGATGGTGCGGGATGTCTCCCTCTCGGGCGAGATCCTAAAGACACTTCACGGGGTTGCCCTGTGCGGGAAGAATCGGGAGATGCATGCGGGATACTGCGGGAAAGGCGGGCAGAGCGTACCGGTGAGCGACGGGGCGCCGCTTGTTTTCCTGCAAAATGCGGTGGTGGGCGGCAGTGGCGTGGATTGAGGAGCTTTTACAGGCCGGAAAAGCAAAAGCGGACGAAGTCGAGGTCTACCTGGTAAGCGGCACCTCCGTATCGGCGGATCTCAAAAAGACCAGCATCAGCCTTTGTACGTCGGCAATCGAGAGCGGGATCGGCATCCGCACGATAAAAGATGACCGGATCGGGATATCGAGTACGAACGATCCCGGCCAGTGGAAGACCTGCCTCGATGCCGCGATCGCGAGCGGACGGCTCGCCACACCGGGCGAATGGCACGGTCTCCCGGAACCGGCCGATATCCCCAAGACCGATCTGACCTTCGATCCCGGGCTGGAAGTCGGCCCCGGGATCGCGGAAAAGCTCGTACACGAGATGCTCGAAGGGGCGGCCCGGCACCCGCGGGCAGCCGTCACCTCCGGGGGAGCCGGGGTTACGTACGGCGAGGTTACGATCGCAAACAGCCACGGGGTCCGGTACACCTCGCGCCAGACCGAGGTCTCGGCAGCGCTCGATGCGGTCTCCGGCCAGTCCACGGGTTACGAGTTCGATGCGGCCGGATCGGCCGAAGGGATCGATGCCCGCCGGATCGGGGAACGGGCGGCATCGCTTGCCGAGCGGTC
>JAQWDG010000004.1:13224-29238 GCA_028705545.1 Methanoregula sp.
TTGCCGTGCTCGTGGTAAACGCGGTGCTCGGCCTCATCTTTTTGTTTGTCTTAAACACGCTCGGGGTCATGTCGTGGCTCGGGAAACCCGATCTCGGCTACAGCATCGCCACGATCCTCATCTGCGGAGTCGGTGGCCTGCCCGGTGTGCTCGTGCTCGTTCTGCTGGATATCCTGGGGATAACGGTTTAGGGGATCTGCTGGTTTTTTTGGCTTGATGGTAAGAAAAATAAAAAAAATCTATGGGATATCGCCTTTTTGCACCAGCCCAGCCGCCAAGCGGCTTTAAGAAAGCGACGGACCGGATCAAGAGGGTTGGCGGGAAGTAGGATCCTTACCGGTCGGATATTTTTTTTGGGCTGTCGTCCCTGAACTTTTTAGCTTGTACGGACTTTCGCGCCAGAAAATTCCAGAAAGATCGCTGCGAAAGTTGGAAAAAGTGCTCTTTGGTGTCGGTCTCACGACGAAGGTGGTGCAGGCCATTCAAAATGGATCCGGCCGATCACGTCCCGCTCGTACGGTCTGAATTTTTTTCCGGGCAAAAATTTCCGGTTCGAAAGTTTCCGGGCCGGATTTTTTTCGGCTCGAAAGTTTTTCCGGCCAAATTTTTTCGGCTTGAAATTTGAAAAACCGGAAAATTTTCCGGTCGAAAGTTGGAAAAAGAAAAAAAAGTTGGCGCGAAAGTTGGAAAAAAGGTTGTCAGTTTGGCAACTGACTGACACCACCGTCGTAAATTGTTCTCCGGAACGCAGGTCATGACATCCGGAAACCCGTACTTTTTCTGGCCGCGAAATTTCTTTTGCCGGAAAAATTTTGCCGCGAAAGTTGAAAATCGTAAAAAATTTTGGACTGAAATTTTTTCGGCCGTACTTTTTCCGGTTTGAAATCTAAAAAATCCAAAAAAATTCCGGACGAAAGTTTGTACGTCAGTATTTTTCCGGACGGAAATGAAAATTGCCGGAAAAATTTTGGGCCGGATTGGATTTGGGCGGGAATGTGTCAAGACCGGGTACTCGTCTCGCCCCCCTTGCGCCATCCCTGCCCCCGAGGGGACGGGGGCGCGAACGATAGTGCTGTATTACCTGTATTCAAGGCGGCGGCTCCCGGTACAGGTAATACAGCATCATCGCTAAGCGGGGGATGCCTCAAGCGTGCGGGGGCGGAGGCGTGCCGGAGACCTAAAAGAGCGTCCTCCAACAACGATTCTCCGATGTAGATCCGGAAAACGGCCCACAGAAGCCACCGGACGGCCGATCTCATGCTCATATGACCATCAGCACGTCCCCAAAAACCCTGCCAAAAGAAGCCCGCTAAATTGCACGGTCTAATCCCGATTAAA
Source organism: Methanoregula sp. (assembly GCA_028705545.1). Taxonomy (GTDB): domain Archaea; phylum Halobacteriota; class Methanomicrobia; order Methanomicrobiales; family Methanospirillaceae; genus Methanoregula. The sequence goes on from JAQWDG010000004.1 coordinate 14,563, forward strand.
ATAGTTATTTTTTGAAAATATGCGATTACATCGGGAATCTTCCAGTGGATTGGCACCGTTTCCTGTGGAAACGATTATGCGTGATCTAAGGTTTCCGGCTCTTTCGTCGAAGAAATGATCCTTTGGGACATACTCTATCAGAAACGGGGGGGTGCTGTAGGGAACAAACCTCCCGCCACAGCTTAAAAAAAAGAGCGGCCGGTAACCCGTTCCCCGGGATCCCTGCAAGGATTACCAAAAAAAAATTCGGCCCTTTTTTAAAACACATTCGCTTCCGAGTAGACCGTCACCTGCGTCTGTTCGAGCTCGTACGGCTTGATCTCCCGGGAATGGGCCGACATCCGCATCTTTGCCACTTCGAGTGCCAGGTGGACATCGGTGAGATCGCTCGACCGCACGTACCTGAGGAGGATGACCGTGTCGGCGAGGTACTCGATAAGGCCGTGCCGGCTCGAAAACGGGTTTCCCCGGTCGGTCTCCGAAGTCATCATCACGGTACAGTCCTTGTCCCGCAGCCCCTCGATGAAGCGGTACATCTCGCGCCGGCGCTCGGCATCGGTGGTAAACAGATCCTCGAAAAGCGAGATCGGGTCGATCACTACCCGCGTTGCCTTCAGTTCGGCGATCAGGTTCGGGAGCTCGTTTTTAATCCGGTTGTTCGCGAGGTTGAAGTCCGTCGGGTCGAGCTTGATGATAAAGAGTGCCTTGTCGATATACGGCTCCACGTCCCAGCCTTTCTGTTTCATGTAGCCGATAATACGGGTCTCCCGCTCTTCGAGGCTGATATAGATCACCTTCTCGCCCCGTTTGATCCCGTCCCAGACAAATTCTAGGGAGAACGTAGTCTTTCCGGTCCCGTACATCCCGATGACAGCGCAGATGCTCCCGGGGATCAGGCCCCCGCCCAGCATGTCGTCGAGCCCGACGATTCCGACTTTTACCCGTTTTATTATTGCACTGTTCATATGACCATCCTGATATTGCTCACTTCGAATCCCCCGGTCGTCGAGATCCTGACCGCGAACTTCACGAGATCGTGCTCTTCGAGATGCGGCATGACGCCCCGGAACTTCTCGAAGTACATGATCCGCTGCCGGCGGGACCCGGTGCTCTCCTCCCACCGGAACAAAAAGACCGCATCGGCGATATCCTCAAGCTCGATCTCGCGGGCGGGCTCGATGATACCTTTGCTTAAGAGCAGGTATACGATCAGGTTTTTGGTCTTTGCAAACCGCTGGAGTCCCCGGAGGAACCCGGCCAGATCGTTCCAGAGGTTTTGCATGATGCTCTGGGTCGCAAGCTCGGTGATCGAATCAAGCACGACCATGCTCCCCGGTTCGACAGCATCGAAGATCTGCGTGAGCCGGAGGAAGATGTTCGCGTGCTCGGAGCGTTTCTGGAGCCGTGCGAGCGTATCGCTCTTGCTGTACCAGGTGTCGGGCACGATACTCCTGTCGAAGTACAGGTAGGAGAGGTCCTCGAACCGGATCGCCGGTATCTCCTCGGTTACCCCGTCGCCATGAAACGACTGGGCGATCTCGTGCCGGACATCGGCTTCGAGCCGGGTAAACGTCACGTACACGATCCCGGTCGGGCAGACCTTCCCGGTCTCGCCGGGTTTTACCATGCACGAGAGCGAGTTCACCGTGGAACTGTATACGAATTCATAGTGGCCGGCTCCCATCTCCCCAAAGAGGAGGGTCATCGTCCCCGGCGGGATCCCGCCGTCAAGAATGGGATCGAGCGAGGAGATCCCGGTCGGGACCCTCTGAGTCTGTATCTCCTGCATGAATCTGGGCTCCGCGGCAGTCTGTGCCGCTGTCGTTAAAGGAGACTATTGGTTCTCAGATAAATATACCTGTGGCGGAATCCGGTCAGCCCGCCCGGACTGCCGGGCCTCCCGGCAAACCCGGAAGTCTCCCATAAAAATACTATTTATATACGAGTCCCCCGAATTATATCCTGAATGGAACAGGTACTTCGGCAGGAGGGGAACAATGCGGCTCCCTGACTTTTTTTCAAAGAAACCCTCAGAAGAAGCGCCGTCTGCCGGAGCCGTGCCGGCCGTGGACGACCTGGACCTCCTGACCGATCCCCTTCCGGGAACCGCCTCCTCTTCGCAGCCAAAACCCCGCGAGGCCAGTTACCGGTACTATTTCCGGTTCCTTGGCGCGAGCGAAAAAGCAAAAATCGAAGACTACGATTTTGCCCGGGACGGGACGCTTGTCACCGGTAAACTTCCTGACGGGTATGAACTCCTCGACCAGTACTGGATCGAGGAGGGGCGGACGCTCGTTTACATAGCGCTCAACAAAAAAACGAACCAGACCGAGTATCTCCTCTTCGAGCCCCCGCTCTCCGATTTCGAATATGAACTCCTGGAACGCATCCACGAAGACCTCCTCGATGTCCTGATCCTGACCGGGGACGAGATCAGGAAAGACCGCAGGGAGATCCTGCTCAATAAGGCACTCGCGCTTCTCGAAGACTACGGACTCCACCTCGACCGGACCGCACTTTTTAAGCTCGAATACTACCTGGTCAGGAACTTTATCGGCTGGTCGCGTATCGATGCGCTCATGAAGGACCCGCGGCTCGAAGATATCTCGTGCGACGGGAGCAGGATCCCGATCTTTTTGTACCACCGGAAATACCGGAACATCCGCACCAACATCGCGTTCGAGGCCGACGTCCTCACCTCGCTTGCGATCACGCTCGCCCAGCGGTCCGGCAAGCACATCTCGACCGGGTCCCCGATGCTCGATGCGACCCTGCCGGACGGCTCCCGTCTCCAGCTGACATTCGGGACGGAAGTTACGACCCGGGGCACCTCGTTTACGATCCGGAAGTTCCGGGAAGAGCCGTTCTCGCCCATCGAGCTCATGGAGGTCGGGACGTTTACGAGCGACGAACTCGTGTACTTCTGGCTTGCAATCGAAAATAACATGAGCATGCTTTTCATCGGCGGGACGGCGTCGGGGAAGACCACGTCATTAAACGCGGTCTCGCTCTTTATCCCGCCCATTGCAAAGGTCGTCTCTATCGAGGATACCCGGGAGATCACGCTCTACCACGACAACTGGATCGCGAGCGTGACACGGGATGCGGTCTCGGAAGGCAGCAGTTCGATCAACATGTTCGATCTCCTCAAGGCGGCCATGCGGCAGCGGCCGGAGTTTATCCTTGTCGGGGAAGTGCGGGGCGACGAAGCCCAGACGCTCTTCCAGGCCATGAACACCGGGCATACGACGTTTTCCACCATGCACGCGGGAAGCGTCGATGCCGCAATCCACCGGCTGGAGAGCGAGCCCTTAAATGTGCCGCGCAACATGGTGCAGGCCTTAAATATCATCAGCGTCCAGGCGCTCATCTACCGGGGGACGGAGAGGGTGCGCCGGGCGCAGGAAATTGTGGAAGTTGTCGGCATTGATGTGGCGACCGGTAACCTCCAGGTCAACAACGTCTTCACCTACGATACGGTCCACGACAAGACCTCATACACCGGGCGGTCGCAGGTCTATTCCGCGATCGCAGAACGGCGGGGCTGGACCCGGGACCAGCTCGAAACAGAGATCGCAGTAAGAAAGAACCTGCTCGAAGAGATGCACACCCAGGGGATCCGGGACTACATCTCGGTCGCCACCATCTTCCACAACTACCACATCAACCGGGCGGACGTACTCGCCCACATCGCGGAATTACGACAGGTACTGTAATGAATTTCCGGCATTCGATCATGGGATGGCTGCTGCGCGACCCGCTCAGCCACCACGTTCTCCATGCGGATCTCGTCTCCGCCCGGTTCGGCGTCACGCTCGAACAGTACCTCTGGAAATCCCTGCGGATTGCGATCCTCGCGGGCGTATTCTTCGGGATCCTCGGCTACCTCGTGGGCCGGTTCTTCGCGATCCAGATCGCCGCCGGCAAAGGGATCTACAACGTGCTTAACCTCCGCGTTCCCGACAACCTCTTGTTCCTGTTCGGGCCGCTTGCCCTGGAGATCGCCGGTGCTGTGGTCGCGTTTCTTATCGGCGCCTATTTCGTCTGGGCCATCCTCATGCGCTGGCCCGCGATCGAGAAGAAAAACCGGACCGTCCGGATCAACTTAACACTCCACAACGCGGTTGCGTACATGTACGCGATGCGCAAGGGCGGGGCGCAGCTGACCGTGATCTTTACCGCGCTCTCGGAACATGCCCAGACCTACGGGGAGGTGGCGTTCGAGTTCCGGCAGGTGGTCCGGGACGTGGACTATTTCGGGGCGGACGTGGTCTCCGCTATCCGGCACCTTAGCGAGACCACGCCATCGGAGAAACTCAAGGATTTTTTGGAAGACCTCCTCTCTGTCATTGAAAGCGGGGGCGACATGACGGAATTCCTGTCGAGCCGGGTCCGGCTGTACCAGGAAGAGGCACGCTTCGAACAGAAGCAGTTCCTGACCATCCTCTCAATGGTCGCCGAGTCGTACGTGACCCTCTTTGTCGCCGGGCCGCTTTTTTTGATCATTATCATGGTGGTCATGGGCATGATGGGCGGCTCCGCAGTGATCCAGCTCTCGGTCGTGATCTATGCGATCCTACCCATAGGGTCGCTCGTCTTTATCCTCCTCATCGACCTTATCTCGACAAGGGCCGAGAAGACCGAGCGCTATACCCGGGTAAAGGTCCTCGATACGTATGCCGATGTACCGATCATCAAAAAGGCCGGCGAGGAACCGCTCTTTGAGCAGCTCAAGAAATACGACAAGATCCGGACGCTCGCCCATTACCTCCGCCACCCGTTCGAGAGTTTTGTCTCGGATGTCAACCAGACGTTCTACATCACCGTCCCGGTTGCAATCCTGTACCTCCTGCTCGTCATCCACAGCATGCCCTATTATGCCGACCCGGAGCTTTTTATCGACGTGATCGACGACCACGCGATCATCGCGCTTTTAATCGTCCTTGTTCCCTACGCGATCTTTTACGAGATCTGGGCAAAGAAGGTCAACGGGATCCAGGCGATGATCCCGGATTTCCTGGAACGGATGGCCGGCATCAACCGGGTCGGGCTCACGATCGTTCAGGCAATCGGGATCATGGTAAACACGAACCTGGGTCTTTTGAGCTACGAGATCCGGCGGATCAAGCGCGACATGGACTGGGGCGTGAACTTCACCGAAGCCCTGATGCGTTTCGAGGAGCGGGTGAGCACGCCGGCGATTGCCCGGACGGTCACGCTGATCACAAAAGCAAGCGAGATGAGCGGGGAGATCGGCGAAGTGCTCGCGATTGCCGCAAGCGACGCGAAGATGAGCGAGACCTTGAAAAAAGAGCGGATGGCCGAGATGTTCATCTACACGGCAATCGTGTACCTGTCGTTCTTTGTATTCCTCTTTGTCGTTGCCGTCCTTTCAACGCAGTTTCTGCCGGTGCTTGCCAATATCGGGACGTCGGGGGTCACGGGTTCGGGTATGCTTTCCGGCATCGGCTCGGTGCCGATCAAGGCTCTCGACCGGCTGCTCTACCATGCCTGCCTCGTCCAGGCGCTCTTCTCGGGCCTGATCGCCGGGCAGATGGGCGAAGCGTCGCTTTCTTCGGGCGTCAAGCATTCCTGCGTCCTTTTGATCATCACGCTGGTGACCTTTAATTTCGTGCTTGTGGTATAACCCCGCCCCCTTGTCCGGCCGGGGCAAACAGGAATAAATACTACCCCGGGGACAATAGAGTAGTGAGGTGACCGGAACATATGTGCAGTGTTGGCGGACCCATGGACGTCGATCTCCCCGCAGACCGGGTAAAAGCGAAGGACTACCGGTGCAAAGAATGCGGCGAGCGGTTCAAGGGCGTCGGGAAACGGCCTATGTGCCCTTCCTGCCAGTCCGAAGATGTCGTTGAGATATGAACGTCCCTTTTTCCCGCGATGTCCTGCGTATTTCAGGCACGCATTCCTTCCTGCTCGCAGCTTTGGTCTGTGAGCCGTTTCCCCTCTGCATCGAGACAAGCGACGGGGAATACTGCCAGGGCATGAGCCCGGGCGATCTCGTGGCGGTCTCGGCCCCGGAGGGCGGCAGCGTCGAACCGGCGCTGATGCTTCTCGAACTGGTCCGGACGCACCACCTTCCGCTCGTGGTCCTTCCCAAAAACCATCCCGGGTCGAAGCGGATCCCGTATGTCGTTTCCGCAGGCCCCGAGATCCGGACGAACTGTTCGATTGTCCGGGGCACGCACCCGGAGCAGCACCTGATCTGTTCTTCGGACGAACTGGCCGGGATCGCCCTCTCCGGGACAACGGAAGGTATCGTTATCTCCGGCATTCCGACAGGTATGTCGTGGGATATCATAAAACCGGGAAAATATTGAACGCTTTTAAGAAAATTCCGGTATTTCCGCAGATTCCTCCCGGTTGTTCAGGGTAGGAAATCGAAAATAACAATACATATATTGTGAATTTCACCAACTAATGTACTGCCGTGAGTGGAGGGTTGGATGAAAACTGAGGTCTTAGACGACATCAAGAAAACTGAAGCTGAGTATCAGTCACTAATCAGTGCGGCGCAGGAAGAGAAGAAGAAGAAACGTTCCCAGGCCGAACTGGAAGCTGATAACCTGATGGTAAAGGCGCAGAGCAATGCTGAACAGTACAAGAAGCTGAAACTGGAAGAAGCACGGCACCAGGCAGCCCAAAAACACGCTGATATCATAAAAGAAGGCAATCAGCGTTCAGCGGCATTGAGCGAGAAGGGCAAAAGGAACCTTTCAAAGGCAGTGCAGCTGCTGGTATCGCGGTTTAAGGAGCAGCTGCATGTTGGCGCCTAAACCGATGAGCCGGGTGCTTATCGTTGCATCCCGCGACCAGGCGGAGCCAATCATTGGGGAACTCTACCGGGAGCACCTGTTCCATATCGAAGACTATGTGGATCAGGGCCGCGAAGGGTACGAGGGCTTTAAGATCGGTACACCGCTTACCGGGGCAACGGAAGCATCCCAGGAGCTTGTCAAGGTCAGGGCAATCGAGAACGTGTTTTCTGTCCGCGGCGAAGATATCGACGCAAAACAGAAACTGAGTGCACCGGAGATCCAGAAAAAGATCGAATCCGATCTCCCGGGCATAGAAAAAGAGGTCGAGGATCTGGCAGGGGCCCGGTCGAAGCTCGACACAAAAGTAAAAGAGTACGAGCAGAAGATAGCCGAACTCGTCCCGTTTAAGGACGTCCCGGTGGATCTCGCGCTCTTACGCGGATATGCACATTTTTCCGTGCTGGCCGGCTACGTCCCCAAAGAGGTAACGCTTTCCGTCCCGCACGAGATTGAGACCATAAAAGGCAAGGAACGCCTGTTTGTCCTTGTCGTCGTGGCCGCAAAAGACCGGGCACAGGCCGAACGCGAGCTGCAGGAAGCGCAGTTCCAGTCGATCGCTGTTCCCGAAGAGAACGGCACCGCAACGGTCCGCACCGCATATTACACGGAGCAGATCGCCTCGCTCAAAAAAGAGATCGGGGAGATCAACGCAAAGCTCGCAGCGATCAAGGAGTCGCATGTCGACCTCCTCGTTACCTGCGAGGAAGCATTCCGTGCACGGATCGAGCAGACCGAGGCACCGCTGAGATTCGCCACGACCGCAAAAGTATTCGTGGCAGAAGGGTGGGTCCCGGCGGAGCGTATCGCGGAACTTTCCGCGGCACTCGACAAGGTGACCGGCGGGAAAGTCTTTGTCTCGGAGCAGCCGGTCGACACCGCGCACGACAACGTGCCGGTGGAGTACAACAACCCGGATTTTGCAAAGCCGTCGCAGCTCCTTATGGATGTCTACTCCCGCCCAACGTATACGGAAGTGGACCCGACGCTCGTCCTCGCGATTATGTTCCCGATCTTCTTCGGTGTCATTGTCGGCGATGTCGGGTACGGTCTCCTGATGCTTGCACTGTGTGCAGGTCTCTGGAAATTCATGAAGGGCGACGAAGCCCGCCAGTTCTTAAAAGTCTTAAGAAACTCGAGCATCATGACCATTATCTTCGGGGTGCTCTTTAGTGAATTCCTGGGATTCGAGCTCCCGTGGGCCCCGCTCATTTACAGCCGTCACTTAAACATCGGCGTGACGGAAGCCAGCGGCCACGGTGCAGCGATTGCCGAACTTTTGATAGTCTCGGTCTGGGTCGGTATCCTGTATGTCACGCTCGGGAGGGTGCTTGGCATGGTCAACCACGCCCGCCAGGACCACGGCGATCACCGGGTCAAGGCCGTGCTCGCGAACCTTGGCTGGATCATGGTGATGTGGGGTATTCTCTTTGGCATCTGGTCGATGTTCCCGATCCCGCTCATGCCGAATATGACCGCAATGCCCATCGTGGCAGCGGGACTCTCGGTCGGGATTGTGCTCGCGATCGTTTGTATCGTGCTGGGTGTTATCTTCATTGCACGCGACGCGGTCCTCGAGGTCATCGAGATCCCGACGATCATCTCGCACGTGCTCTCGTACACCCGTCTGACGGCCGTGGGGCTGTCATCGGTCGCCATCGCAATGGTGATCAACTATATGTCTATCGGGATGTTCATCAATCCCGGTTTAAAAGATCTCTCGATTGCCGGAATTGTGATGATCATCGTCGGCGTATTGATATTCCTCGTGGGGCACGTATTCAACCTTGCCCTGGGCATGCTTGACGGTGGTCTTCACTCAATCCGGTTGCATTACGTTGAATTCTTCACCAAGTTCTACAAAGGTGGAGGCAGGAAATACAATCCCTTTGGAATGAAAAGGAAATTTACGGAGGATTAGATTATGGCAGACGCAGTTATGACAATGGAAATGATTCAGGCATCGCAGGTCGGAATGAAGGCAATCGGCGCAGGGCTCGCCGTCGGTCTCACCGGTGTAGGTACCGGGGTCGCCGAGATGGGTATCGGTGCCGCAGCCGTCGGCGCAATCGCAGAGAACAAGGACTTCTTCGGTCTTGGTCTGCTCTTTACGGTTATTCCGGAAACCATCGTTATCTTCGGTCTTGTCATTGCACTTCTCCTGCTGTTCTAAAGCGAGGCAGAACAATGGGACTGGAAGCAGTGCTGGAAGAGATCAGGGAAAAAGGCAAAAAGGAAGCGGAAGCGATCCGTGCCGAGTCGAAAGCCGATTCGGACCGGATCTTAGCGGAAGCAAACCGGAAGGTCGGTGAAATCAAGACGGCAGCCGAGGAAGCCTCGGCAAAACAGGCCGCCCGCATTGTTGCCCAGGACGTTTCTGCGGCAAACCTTCTGGTCAAGCGTGAGCTTTTGAATACACAGAAAGCGCTTCTCGACGAAGTGTACGAGAGCACGCGGGCCGAAATTGCAAAGCTCCCTGAGAGCTTCCACCGTGAAGCGATCAAAAAGCTCCTTAGTGAAGCCAAAAAGGAGTTAAAAAAGGGCAGTATCCACTGCAATGCACGTGATATTGCGGCAGCAAAGGCAGTCCTTGCCGAAGCCGAGTTTGCCGGGTTTACCCTTGGCGAACCGGTGGAGATCGACGGGGGTCTCCTCATCGACAGCGAGGGAAACGAAGTGCAGATCGATTACAGCTACCGCACGTTCATGAACAAAATGTGGGAATCCGGACTCAAGGATGCATCTGATATCCTCTTCGGATAGGATGGTACAGGTATGGCAGGGATGAAAGGAATTTCAGCGCCTACTATCTACGTCTGTACCAGGATGAGGGTGAGGAAGGCAAAGCTCCTCCCCCGCGAAGAGTACCAGCGGATGCTCAACATGAGCCTTCCCGAGATTACCCGCATTATCGAAGAGACCTCGTACAAGCAGGAGATCGACGAGCTTGGCACCACGTTTAAGGGAATCGATCTCCTGGAGGTTGCCCTGAGCTGGAACCTTGCAAAGGAGTACCAGCGGATCCTCGACATCACGCCCGGGACGCTCAAGCAGTTCACCCTTGCCTATCTCAGGTACTGGGATATCCAGAACGTGCTTACGATCCTCCGCGGCAAGCTGCACGGGGAAAAGACCGGCAAGATCAAGGAAGTCCTTGTGCCGGCAGGAAGCCTCGACAAGGTCGTACTCGACCGCCTTCTTGCCGAAGACGGCCCCGACCGGGTGGTCGATGCCCTCAAGGGCAAACGGCTCTACCCGGTGCTCGCCCGGGAATACCCGGCGGCAAAAGAGTCAGGGTCGTTTGCGAAGATGGAAAACGAGCTCTACAAGCAGTTCTACGCGGAGATCATCGGCGAAGCGAGCGGAGGAGACTCCGGCGGCAGAATGTTCCTCGCATTCATCCGCCTCGATATCGATGTGAAAAACATCTTAACGCTCTTCCGCCTGCGGGCCGACAACATCGAGGAAGATGCAAAGGAGATGTACATCCTTGGCGGCACGATGTCTGCGGCAGACTTTGCCCTCTTAAACACGGTCAAAGACTACCGCGAGTTCCTCGACATGCTCAGGAGCAAGGTCAGGACCGAGCCGGTGGTCGAGCTCTTAAAGGGTATCGAGACCGAACGGCCGGTGCACGAGATTGCCTCCCTCCTTGTCAAGGTGCAGATGGAACAGCTGGAGAAACTCTCCCGGCGCAACCCGTTTTCCATCTACCCGATCCTCGTGTATCTCGAAAAGAAGAAGTACGAGGTCGCAAACCTCCGGGCTCTTGCCCGGGGCAAAGAGTCCAGGCTCCCTTCGGAGACCATCGGCAAGTACCTGGTGATGTAAGATGGAGATCGCAGTTATCGGCAACAGCGAGTTCATTCTCGGGTTCCGCCTCGCGGGCATCAAAAAAACCTACGCAGCGGAGAACGACGAGAAACTCCAGGAATGCGTCAACAGCGTCCTTTCTGACGGACAGGTGGGTATTCTCGTACTAAACAGCCACGATATGGAGCGGCTTCCCCGCCGGCTCCGTACCACGCTTGAGAACTCAGTCAAGCCTACCGTCATCGCCCTTGGCGGCGAAGAAGGGGGCCTGTCCATGAGGGAGAGAATCAAACGATCGGTGGGTGTTGATCTGTGGAAGTAAAAAACGCAAAAGAAGCAAAAAAGGGCGTCCTCAAGAGGATCGCCGGGCCAGTCGTTACGGCAGTCAATCTTGACGCCCACATGTACGATGTGGTCAGGGTCGGTAAAGAAGCCCTGATGGGCGAAGTCATCAAGATCCAGGGTGACAACGTCATCATTCAGGTGTACGAAGATACCTCGGGCATCCGGCCCGGCGAACCGGTCTCAAACACCGGCCTCTCGCTCGCAGTCGAGCTCGGCCCCGGTCTTCTGACCAGTATCTACGACGGTATCCAGCGTCCCCTCGAAGTGCTCGTCAACAAGATGGGCAACTTCATCGAGCGCGGTGTCTCGGCACCGGGGCTCTCCCACGACAAGAAATGGACGTTCAAGCCGCTTGTTAAGGCCGGCGACAAGGCCGAGCCGGGCAAGATCCTTGGCGAAGTCCAGGAAACAAACATCGTCCACAAGATCATGCTCCCGCCCAACCAGAAGCCGGGCGTGGTAAAGACGATCAAGAGCGGCGACTTCACCATCGACGAGATCATCTATGTTCTCGAAGACGGACGGGAATTCCCGATGCTCCAGCGCTGGCCGGTCCGTGTCCCGCGCCCGGTGCGTGAGAAGAAGAACCCGACGATCCCGCTCCTTACCGGTCAGCGTATCCTCGACGGTCTCTTCCCGATTGCAAAGGGCGGCACCGCCGCAATTCCCGGCCCGTTCGGGAGCGGCAAGACCGTTACCCAGCAGCAGCTGGCCAAGTGGTCCGATGCCGAGATCGTGGTCTACATCGGCTGCGGCGAACGCGGCAACGAGATGACCGAAGTGTTAACCGAGTTCCCGCACCTCGAAGACCCGAAGTCGGGAAAACCGCTCATGGAGCGGACGGTGCTCATCGCAAACACCTCGAACATGCCGGTCGCGGCCCGTGAAGCATCAGTGTACACCGGTATCACGATCGCCGAGTACTTCCGTGACATGGGTTACGATGTCTCGCTCATGGCCGACTCCACCTCGCGGTGGGCGGAAGCAATGAGAGAAATCTCGTCCCGTCTCGAAGAGATGCCCGGTGAAGAAGGGTACCCGGCATACCTCGCAGCCCGGCTCTCCGAGTTCTACGAGCGTGCAGGGCTTGTCGAGACCTTAAATGGCGACTCCGGTTCTGTCTCGGTTATCGGCGCAGTCTCGCCACCGGGTGGTGACTTCTCCGAGCCGGTCACGCAGAACACGCTGCGTATCGTGAAAGTCTTCTGGGCACTTGACGCAAAGCTCTCCCAGCGCCGGCACTTCCCGGCGATCAACTGGCTGAACTCCTACTCGCTGTACTTAGACGCCCTCCACGACTACTACGACAAGGAAGTCGCGCCCGACTGGAACAAGACCCGGTCATGGGCCATGGAAGTCCTCCAGAAAGAGGCAGAACTCCAGGAAATCGTGCAGCTCGTCGGTTCCGATGCGCTGCCCGAGTCCGAGCAGGTAACGATCGAAGTCGCCCGCATGATCCGTGAGATCTTCCTCCAGCAGAACGCCTACGATGCAGTCGACACGTTCTGCGACATGAAGAAGCAGTACGACATGATGAAGGCGATCAAGATGTTCGCCGACCTGGCCTATGCGGCACAGCAGGCCGGTGTCAGCCCGGCGCAGATCCTTGGCGTAAAAGCCAAGAACGAACTGCCCCAGATCAAATTCACCAAGGACTACAAGCCGGAGCTCGAAAAGATCGAGAAAAGTATGGACACTGAGTTCAACGCACTGAGGTCGGCAGCATGAAGGAATACAGGACGATCACAAAAATTGCCGGTCCGCTTGTCTTTGTAGAAAAGACCGAACCTATCGCGTACCAGGAACTCGTGAACGTGGTCCTGTCCGATGGCACGATCAAGCGTGGCCAGGTGCTGGACACGAGCGACGATCTCGTCGTTGTCCAGATCTTCGAGACCACGACCGGTATCGGCCGTGACAGCGGCGTCCGGTTCACCGGTGAGACCATCAAGATGCCGGTCGGCAGGGAAATGCTCGGCCGTATCCTCTCCGGCGGCGGTAAGCCGATCGACGGCGGCCCGGAGATTGTTCCGGAAAAACGCCTCGACATCACCGGCGCTGCGATCAACCCGTACGCCCGTGGCATGCCGGCGGATTTCATCCAGACCGGTATCTCCACGATTGACGGCACGAACACGCTGGTGCGTGGCCAGAAGCTCCCGATCTTCTCGGGTGCTGGTCTCCCGCACAACAACGTTGCGCTGCAGATCGCCCGTCAGGCAAAGGTGCCCGGCTCAACCGAGAGTTTTGCCGTGGTCTTTGCTGCAATGGGTATCACGAAAGAAGAAGCCAACTACTTCATGGCTGACTTCGAGCGCACGGGCGCTCTCGAACGCGCTGTCGTTTTCCTCAACCTTGCGGACGACCCTGCCGTCGAGCGTATCATCACGCCCCGTCTCGCGCTTACCACTGCCGAGTACCTTGCCTTCGAACTGGGTATGCACGTGCTGGTCATCTTAACCGATATGACCAACTACTGCGAAGCGCTCCGTCAGATCGGTGCCGCCCGTGAAGAAGTGCCGGGCCGCCGTGGTTACCCCGGGTACATGTACACGGATCTTGCCTGCATCTACGAACGGGCCGGCATGATCAAGGGCCAGAAGGGTTCGGTCACGCAGATCCCGATCTTAACGATGCCCGGTGACGATATCACCCATCCGATTCCCGACCTTACCGGGTATATCACCGAAGGCCAGATCGTGGTCAGCCGTGAACTGCACCGTAAGGGCATCTACCCGCCCATCAACGTGCTTCCCTCGCTGTCCCGGTTAATGAACCTCGGTATCGGCAAGGGTAAGACCCGTGAGGACCACAAGAAGGTCTCCGACCAGATGTACGCCGGCTATGCGGAAGGTAACGACCTCCGCGGCCTTGTCGCCATTGTCGGCAAGGACGCACTCTCCGAACGTGACCGCGGCCTGTTAGAGTTTGCCGATCACTTCGAGAACCGCTTTGTCCGGCAGGGCTATGACGAGGACCGCACCATCGAGGACACGCTTGACCTCGGCTGGGACCTCCTCTCGACACTGCCGGTGGAGCAGCTCACCCGTATCGACCGCGACCTGATCAACAAGTACCACCCGAAATTCCGTGCCGGTGCAAAGAAGGAGTAAGTGAGTCTGTATGGCGCTGCGCGATATCAAGCCGACGAGGTCGGAGCTGATCAACTTAAAAAAGAAGATCCAGCTCTCCCAGCGCGGCTACAAGATCCTCAAGATGAAGCGCGACGGGCTCATCATGGAATTCTTTAAGATCCTCTCCGAGGCAAAGGACAGCCGCGGGGAACTCTTAAAGAGGTACGAGCACGCCGTCGAGATGATGGCGGTGGCAAACACGGTGGAAGGCGCAATCGGCGTAAAAGCCGCCGCCTTCTCCGTAAAAGAGACCCCGGAGATCACGCTCAAGAGCAAGAACATCATGGGCGTGGTCGTGCCGCAGATTGAAGCTTCGAAAGTAAAAAAGAGCCTCGCGGAGAGGGGCTACGGCGTGCTCGGTACGTCACCGGTCATCGACGAGACAGCATCCGCATTCGAGGACCTGGTCGAGGCAATCATCGAGAGCGCCGAGATCGAGACCACGATGAAGCGCCTGCTCGACGAGATCGAGAAGACCAAGCGCCGGGTAAACGCGCTCGAGTTCAAGGTCATCCCCGAACTCACCGCCGCCCGGGACTTCATCAAGA
>JAQWDG010000005.1:0-5865 GCA_028705545.1 Methanoregula sp.
CCGGTCTTTCCCGACGGGAAGCGCATCCTTGTTGGGGAAAGCATCACGTTTCCCAATATGTTTCCTTTTGCGGCATGGCACACCGTGACGGTGATCACCCGGGCGCATGCAGTACCTGAGTTTTCCCGGCAGCAAATCGCCGATGCGCTCCGCGGCCAGATCGCATCGCTCCTTCGGTTTGAGGGATATCCATCTATCAACTGGAACTACCTACCCTCTGCCGGGGCAAGTATCGTCCATCCCCATATGCAGGGAATCTGCGATACCCGTCCCTCGTGGCTTACTGAGCGGTACCTGTCCGCAGGTAAAGAATACCGGGTAAAGACTGGTGCATCGTACTGGGCTGCCGTAAAGGAGCAGGAGCGGTCATCGGACCGGTATCTCTTTGGCGACGAGATCCCCTGGTCTGCGCATGCGGTGCCGGTGGGAGAGCGCGAGGTACGGGGGGTCCTTCCCTGCGCACGGCTGGACGAGCTGGAGAGTTATACCGATACTCTTGCCGAGGGGATAGTCAAGGTCATCTCGCTCTACCGGAAACTCGGGACACAGGCGTTCAATATGGCAATCTATTGTGCCGGGAAGAAAAACGGGGAGTTCTCGGCATTTTGTTCGCTCATCTCCCGGATCAACCCGAATCCCCTCTCAACGAGCGATACGGCATTCATGGAGCGTCTCCACATGGAGCCGATTATCCTGACCCTTCCTGAGGAACTGGGGCGGTATTACCGGAGTGAGGAAAATTCATTGCTGTCAACGGATACTCCCTGCGATAAGATAATCGACTGATGGGTCTGGTACGATTCCCTGAAGAGCGGCCAGTCTAGGTTCATCGTTTACACGATTGTAAAAACACCTGCAGGTCAAGCTCTTTTAAAATTGTTGAGGGGCATGTGGGCATTTGGTCGGATCGTATCCGGCAGTCTGTTCGTGTTTTTGCACTTTTTTCCCCTCCTCTCCGGGGTGAACCAGTTTGTAAAGTTACCGTTCAACCGTAACTTTACCGTCAAACTGTAACCTTAAGTACTGCATCAGAGTGTGGAGCACGTGAATTTTTAAAACCCTTCCCCAATGGTAGGAGAAAAATTCCAGTATCACTCAAAAAAAGAAAAAAAGAAATTTATCAGGCTTACTCAGGCTTGCTGATCAGCTTTACCTTGGAAACGATGACGCCGTCTTTCTTGTGCGGCTTGCGGATGACACCGTCGCCGGCCTTTTCGAGTTCACGGGCTTCATCGCAGAGGCGTGCCGCTGCACGCATCATTTCGTGGGCGCTGGTGGTCATGGGGACATACTTCTCGTATTCCTTGGTCATGAAGCATGCCTTCACGTTTACCATTGCAACAGCCTGTGCGACCTCGTAGGCTGCACGTGCCTTGGAGAGTGCATAGGGGTTGGTGAACTCGCCATCGACAGCCTTGTCCGAGGACATGACAATCTTCGGGAGTTCGAGTTCAGTACCCTTCTTGCCGGCCTTGACCTGGTCGATGACCTTGTCGAGTGCCTGCTGGAGCTTGCGGAATGCACCGGTCAGTGCGAGCACCTTGATGAGGTTGCCGTTGTAGTCTGCCATCTCGATGGGGTCAAGGAACTCACGGCGTGCACCAATCATGGAGTCTGCCTTCATGATGATGTACCCGAACTGGCTGTTCTTGACGCCTTCCCATTCCTTCTTGGTGGTTACATCGTCGGTGATGACAACGCACGGGATACCAGCGGCTGCGAGCTGCTCGCGGGCGCCGGTCGGGCCGGGGAGGACACCGTTCGGGGAGACCACGATACAGAAGTCCGGCTTCCATGCCTTCATGTTGGATACGACACGGTCGATATCCTCGGGCTGGAGCTTGGTCCCGCTGGTTGCCATGAATGTCTGCATGTCTTCACGGTCTGCTCTCTCGTCGAGGAGCAGTTCTGCCATTACGCCACTTGCAATATTTCCTAACTTGGCTACGCCTACTTTAACAACCATTAAATTCACCTCGATTTGTTTTATAGAACGTTAATATGACCCGGTATTCTTATAAACATTTTGAAATCATTTTTTACGCCGGCAGATCTGTTCTTTGCTGTACGATACTTTCCTTCAGGGTCTTCCCTGACCTCCGGTGCGTGACGGTCTGTTTTTTATTCTCTTCGCGTCCGGAACCTGAAACGAAGAGATCGTCCGGTCAGTCCGGTGAATCCTGGTCATGAACGGGAGTGTTAACGAAAAGTGTTTAAATCAAGGGGGTGGAATGGATATTATGAAAGATGGTCTGCTCACCGACAGACAGAGGGAAGTGCTCCGGTACCGCAAACAGGGGATGACCCAGCAGCAGATCGCAGACATCATCAAGACCTCAAAGGCCAATGTCTGCACGATCGAAAAGTCCGCCATGGAGAATATCCGGCGGGCAAAGGAGACGCTGGAGTTTTTGTATACTCTCGATGCAACACACCTTTGCACCATCCCCTCCGGCACCGATCTCTTTGAGGTCCCGGGGATGATCTTTGCCGAAGCGGAGAAAGCAAAGATCAAAGTAAAGTACGATACGATCTCCCTCATCAACCGGCTGCGCGAGTCCCGCCCGCAGTCGTACAAGGCCCGGTGCATCTGCGAGGATGTGCAGATCTATATTACCGATGACGGCGAGATCTATTTCGGATAATATTCTTACGCAGGATCCTGTACGATGGTGCGGGATCCTGAAATGTTTTTTGTGCCCTGTGGCAAGGGCATAGGTATATATGCTTTTTTGGTTAATATTTAAGGAAGCCGATATGGGTGTATCCCCGTATGCCCCCCCGAAGGGTGCATGCAACGGCCGGGACCGGACCGGAAACGACACAGGTACGATCCTGCCGTGAGGATATTCCCCGATTGGTGACCCTCGCAGGAATCTGCGGGGGATCCCGAGAAGGAGTTGTGATCCGTCACAACGGGCTGACAAAGTGGGATCTGACCGTGACGCATGGGTGGACGTTTTCATAAAAAACGAGCCTGTTCCCCGGAATACCCGGGGATGCGTCAATGTCAGGGTCTTCTTTCGCGAAAAAGGAAACACTGAATGTATCAGGGAACGGGACACCCCGTGTCCCCTTCCTGATATAACGGTGTGCCGGCAAAAGGAAAATTACCGGTTCCGGTGGTTTTCCGTTATGCCGGTCGCGTGTTGGCTTACCAAGACAGGCACGTGATATCACTTCAGTCTCGGAATCATCTTTGAAAAGTTCGTGTCACACAAAATTTACAAAAAAACACGAATGAAAAGGATTGATTGACACATGCCAAAGATAAACAGACCACGCCGAGGCTCGCTGGCATTCAGCCCACGGAAGCGTGCACAGAGCCCCATACCCAAATACAAAGCATGGCCCCAGCACACCGGCGCACCGGCGCTGCTTGGCTTTGCTGGCTACAAAGTGGGGATGACGCATGTTCTCATGGTGGATGACCACAAGGACAGCCCGACTGAAGGCAAGGAGATCATGGTACCGGTGACCATCATCGAGGTTCCGACCATGAAGGTTGCCGCAGTGCGGGCCTACTCGCAG
Source organism: Methanoregula sp. (assembly GCA_028705545.1). Classification (GTDB taxonomy): domain Archaea; phylum Halobacteriota; class Methanomicrobia; order Methanomicrobiales; family Methanospirillaceae; genus Methanoregula. The sequence continues at coordinate 3,532 of JAQWDG010000005.1, forward strand.
GACACCTACGGCAAGCATGCATTCACGGAACTCTGGGCAGAGCCGCTGGACAACCAGCTTGCCCGCCGCATAACGGTTCCGAAGAACTACGACAGCAGTGCGGCAAAGAAGAAACTTGCCGACGCAGTTGCCGCAGGTACCGTTGTTGAGATCTACGCTCTTGCATACACCCAGCCTGCCACCATCAGCGGCGTCCCCAAAAAGGTGCCCGATCTCATGGAGATCAAGGTTGCCGGGGGAGATGTTGCAAAGCAGTACGAGTTCGCACTCGGGCTCCTTGGAAAAGATGTCCAGCTCAACAGCGTTATGCAGGTTGGCCAGTATGCCGACATTACCGCTATCACTATCGGTAAGGGCACTCAAGGGCCGGTCAAGCGCTGGGGTGTCACCCTCCGTAAGAGGAAACACTCTGTCGGTGGCAAAGAACGCCACGTCGGTACCCTTGGTCCGTGGAACCCCCACCACATCCGCTGGCAGGTTCCGCAGAGCGGCCAGATGGGCTACCAGCAGCGCACGGAATTCAATAAGCGCATTTTAAAGATTGGCGAGAATGGTGCGGAAATTACCCCGGCAGGAGGTTTCCTCAACTACGGTGTCCTCCGGAACGGGTATGTCATCATCAAGGGTTCGGTTCCCGGCCCGGCAAAGAGACTGATCCGCATCCGCCCGGCAATCCGCCAGGGAGAACACGCAGTACGGTCGCCCGCGATCCAGTTCGTGAGCGTCCAGAGCAAGCAGGGGTGATCAGAGATGAAAGCGCAGGTCAAAAAGATTGATGGAGGAGTGGCAAAGGAGATCGAGCTCCCGGTCATGTTCTCCGAAGAGTACCGCCCTGATCTGATCAGGAAGGCAGTCCTTGCACTCCAGAGCACCCGCAGGCAGCCCCATGGTGCTTACCCGTATGCCGGTATCTGCTCGTCAGCAGTCGGCTGGGGAAGCGGCCGTGGTGCATCGCACGTTCCCCGTCTCAAGAACGGTTCCCGTGCAGCAAAGGTTCCGCAGGCAAAGGGCGGACGTGAGGCCCACCCGCCGATGACCGCAAAGGTGCTCATAAAAGAGATCAATGCCAAGGAGAAGCAGAAAGCGTTCCGGTCCGCGATTGCGGCAAGCATTGTCCCGGAACTTCTCAACAGCAGGGGACATATCTTTGAAGGCGCAGTCCCGTGTATCTTCGAGGACAAGTTCGAGACCCTCGCCCGCACGCAGGACGTTATCTCTGCACTGACGAGCGCAGGTGTCTATGCGGACATCGAGAAGGCAAAGGACAGCAGGAAGGTCCGCGCAGGCCGGGGCAAGCTCCGTGGCCGCCGGTACAGGCAGAGAAAGAGCCTGCTCATTGTCACCTCCGGTCCCGAGTTCCGCGCCGCACGCAACCTTGCCGGTGTGGATGTTGTAACTATTGACCAGCTCAATGTCGAGCACCTTGCCCCGGGCATGCAGGCAGGACGCCTGACAGTCTGGACCGAGAGTGCGGTTACCCGCCTGGAGGGAAGGTAAATGTCTACCTTAAAGCACCCGTTTGTCACAGAAAAGGCCATGGTTTCCCTGGAGAACGAGAACAAGATCCAGTTCCTTGTCGACAGGCAGGCCACCAAGCAGGACATCAAGCGTGACATCGAAAAGGCGTTCGACCAGAAAGTCAAACAGGTCCGCACGATAATGACCATGCACGGCGAGAAGAAAGCCGTCGTGAGCTTCGAGAACGAGAAAGCCGCCGAGGAAATCCTGAGCCGGCTTGGCATCATGTAAGGTGGAGAACATGGGACATCGAATTACTACTCAGAACCGTGGCAGGGGAGGCCCGACCTATCGCGCTCCATCCCACCGGTACAAGGCAGAATTAAAACATGTCGGCGATGGCTCCAAGACTATCACCGGCACGATCATCGATATCGAACACGACCCGGCACGGAACGCCCCGATTGCCCGTGTCCAGCTTGAAGACAGCTCAAAAGTCTACATGCTGGTCACCGAGGGTGTCGGTATCGGCGAAGTCGTTTCCTGGGGAACTGATGTCGAGGTAAAGAACGGGAACACGCTCCCGCTCCAGAGTATCCCGACCGGTTCTTATATCTGCAACATCGAATCGCGCCCCAACGATGGCGGCAAGTTTGTCCGCTCAACAGGGGTCCAGGCAGTGGTTGTCGATAAGATCGGCGACCGCGTCGGTGTGCGGATGCCCAGCGGCAAGACCAAGTGGTTCAATGCACGCTGCCGCGCAACTATCGGCATTGTCGCTGGTGGCGGCCGTGTGGAAAAGCCGTTTGTGAAGGCTGGCAACAAGTCGCACAAGATGAGGAACACTGCGTCGAACTGGCCGCGTGTCCGTGGTGT
>JAQWDG010000005.1:5965-29173 GCA_028705545.1 Methanoregula sp.
CACGCTGCCGCGCAACTATCGGCATTGTCGCTGGTGGCGGCCGTGTGGAAAAGCCGTTTGTGAAGGCTGGCAACAAGTCGCACAAGATGAGGAACACTGCGTCGAACTGGCCGCGTGTCCGTGGTGTAGCAATGAACGTCATCGACCACCCGTTCGGTGGCGGTGGACACCAGCACCCGGGACGCCCGAAGACCATTGCCCGGGGTACGTCTCCAGGCCGTACGGTCGGTCATGTAGCAGCACGCCAGACAGGCAGAAGCAGGAAGTGAGCTTTAGATGGCAGCACCAAAGAAAACCCAGAAGAGAATGCCCAGACGGCGCGAAGAGTTCACCTACCGCGGGCACAAGATGGACGAGCTCAAGGCAATGGGCTTAAGCGAACTCATCCCGCTGATGCCAGCCCGCGCACGCCGGAAATTCAACCGCGGCCTCAACCGCGGTGAAGAGACGCTCCTTGAGAAGATCCGGGGCGGGGACGAGAAGGTCCGGACCCACCTGCGTGAAATGATTGTGATGCCCGAAATGATCGGTAAGAGCATCGAGATCTACAACGGCAAGGAGTTCGTGAAAGTCGAGTTCCAGCCCGAGTCGGTCTTCCACTACCTCGGGGAGTTCGCACTCACAAGAAAGAAGGTCACCCACGGTTCCGCCGGTATCGGTGCAACGAGAGGCAGCAAATACGTACCGCTGAAGTGATGGAAAATGGCACGCATTGCATATTCAAAGAAGATTGAAGGCGACAACATCGCCCGTGGCAAAGCAAACGAGCTTTCCATCTCACCCAAGCACTCGATCGAGATCGCCGGGTTCATCCGGCACCAGCGCGTCAACGAGGCACTCAAGTACCTCGCCGATGTCGTGGCGCTCAAGAAGGCAATCCCGTTCCGGCACTTTAACCGGAACGTCGCCCACAAGAAAGGCCTTCCCGGCAACTGGGACGCAGGCCGGTACCCGGTCAAGGCATCCCAGGCCTACATCAGGATCCTCGAATCGGTAAAAAAGAATGCGGAATATTCCGGTCTTGACATCGAGAACCTGGAGATCATCCATGTCTCGGCAAACCGCGGCCGCGCCCAGAAAGCCTATTTCCCCCGTGCAATGGGAAGGGCGTCTCCCAAGGTCAGGGAGACTGTGAACATCGAGATTGTCGTACGCGAGGTGGCGTAAGATGGCAGTCGAACGAAAATTTATTGCTGAAGGCGTAAGGAAGGCCCGCGTCGAGAAGTACCTCACCAAAGAACTCAAGCGCGCCGGCTACGGTGGCATGGACATTGCCCGCACGCCCCTTGGCACGCAGGTTACGATCTTTGCGGAAAAGCCGGGTATTGTGATCGGTAAGGGTGGCAAGCTCGTCCACCAGCTGACCCAGGACCTGGCCCAGAACTACGGGGTCGAGTCCCCGCAGATTGAGGTCCAGCAGGTCCAGAACCCCAGCTTCAATGCCCAGATCATGGCTGAACGGCTTGCAAACGCGCTCGAACGCGGCTGGTACTTCCGTAAGGCAGGTTCCAGTATCATGCGCCGGGTCATGGAGTCCGGTGCGCTGGGTTGTGAAGTCGTGATTGCCGGTAAGCTGACCGGTGCACGCGCACGGACCCAGAAGTTCACCGAGGGTTACATCAAGCACTGCGGTGAGCCGAGCAACACGATTGTTGAGAAAGGCTACGCGATTGCCATCAAGAAACTCGGCGTTATCGGTGTCCAGGTCAAGATCGTGCCCGCGGATGCAAAGATGCCCGACCACTTTGCGGTGATCGAACTGGAAAAGAAGAAGCCGGCGGCCCCCATAAATGCCGCCGCCCCGGCCGAATCTGCTGAAGCAGAAGAGCCGGCACTTCCCGACGACATCGAAGAAGAGGTGCAGTAAATGGCAATCCTGAGAGCACAAGATGTCCAGCAGCTCACGGATGTCGAACTGCAGGAACAGATGGGAAAACTCCGGATGGAACTTGTCCAGCACTATGGCAAAGTCAGTGCCGGCGGGGCAACAGAGAACCCCGGCCACATCCGCGAACTCCGCCGTACCATTGCCCGCCTGATGACCGAGAAGAACCACAGGAGCCGCGTATGATCTCCTGCCAGAACGTCGCACGGCACGAACTGATCGGCCTTGACGTTCTGGTAGCAGGAGCCAGCACCCCCTCACAGGGTGGAATGAGCGGGCGTATCATCGATGAGACAAGGAACCTTGTTGTCCTGCAGACCAAGACCGGAATTAAAAAAGTCCCGAAAAACGGGAGCATATTCCGGTCCCGCCTGCCCGATAACAGCCTTGTTGAGATACATGGGTCCGCACTAATTCTGGCACCTGAAAAGAGGCTCAAGCGAGCATAACACATCGAGAGGATACCATAATGGCACAAAACATTGGATTGAACGTCCAGGCTCCAAAAGAGGAGTGCAAGGACGTTAATTGTCCGTTCCACGGCACTTTACCGGTGCGCGGCCAGGTGATCACCGGTAAGGTCGTGAGCGACAAGATGATGGGAACAGTCGTGGTCGCCCGGGATTACCTGCACTACGTCCGGAAGTACAACCGGTACGAGAAGCGCATCTCCAAGATCCACGCCCACAACCCCCCCTGCATCCAGGCGAAAGTAGGGGACCTCGTGAAGATTGCTGAATGCAGACCGCTCTCGAAGAGCACGACCTACGTTGTTGTCGAGGTGGAGCAGCCATGAAGGCAAAGCAGTCCAAGACGCCGAGAGCGCTTGCGACCGGAACCAAGCTCACCTGCGCTGACAATACCGGTGCACGGGTCGTCCAGATCGTCTCGGTCTTCGGATACCACGGTGTCCGCCGGCGCCAGCCCAAGATGGGCCTTGGCGACATTGCGACCGTGACCGTCAAAAAGGGAACGCCCGACATGAGAAAGAAACTTGTCCGGGCGGTTGTCATCCGCGCAAAGAAGGAAATGCGCCGCCCCAACGGGCTCCGGGTCTCCTTTGACGACAATGCAGTAGTTGTTGTGGATGAAAAGAACGAACCCAAGGGAACAGAGATTAAGGGACCGGTTGCCCGTGAAGTGGCTGAAAGGTACCCGAAGCTCGGCTCCATGGCAACAATCATTGTGTGAGGTGCAAGGTATATGGTAAGAGTAGCAAGTTCACAGCCGCGCAAGCAGAGAAAAGCGCGGTACGATGCACCCGCACATATGCGGTCGAAGTTCCTCAACGCCCCGTTATCGGATGCGCTTAAGGAGAAATACACGAAAAAGACCCTGCGCGTTGTCAAGGGAGACACGGTGAAGATAACCCGCGGCGACCACGTTGGCGAAGAAGGGGTTGTTGACGGTGTCAACACCGGCAGCTCGAAACTCCTCGTCCACGGTGTTACTTCGACCAAGGTCGACGGCACCGAAGTCCCGCGTCCGATCGATGCCTCGAAGGTGGAGATCACCAGGCTCAAGCTCGACGACAAACGCCGTGTTGAAAAACTCGGGGGTAAGGAGTAATGTCAGATCATTTAAAAAGGCTTAACGCGCCCGACTCCTGGCATATCACGAAGAAAACCACGACATTCGTGGCAAAGACCGCGCCCGGCCCGCACAATGCAAATGCGATGCCGGTCGCAGTCTGGCTCCGTGACCAGCAGGGCCTTGCCCGCACAATGAAGGAAGTCAAGCAGATCCTCAAGCAGAAGGATGTCGTCATCAACGGAAAGCCGTGCCGCGACCCCAAGATGGGCATCGGCATCTTCGATGTCATCGCCCTCCCCCGGGTAGGCAAGTACTTCCGGGTGCTCCGTGACCTCAAGGGCAGGCATAAGACCGTTGAGATCGATGCAGAAGCAGCTCAGATGAGGCTCTGCAAGATCGAGAACAAGACGGTTGTTCCCGGCGGCAAGGTACAGCTCAACCTCAGGTATGGCGCAAACATCATTGCCGACAATACCTACAAGTCCAACGATTCGATCGTCATCTCGCTCAAACCCGAGGACCGGTTCAAGATCCTCGAGCACTACCCGTTCGCGGCAGGCAACATGGCGACCATCATTGGCGGCAGGCACTCCGGTAAGGTAGCCCGTATCGTCGAGATCATCAAGACCCCGGGCAGCGTCCCGAACAAGGTCATCCTTGAGGACGAAAAGACCAACGAGCGTTTCGACACGATCACGCCCTATATCTACATGGTCGGAAAAGAGACCGTTTCAAAGGCCAGCTGGGGGCTTGAACAGTGACCGCAATGCGTGATATCCACATCGACAAGGTTGTCGTCCACATGGGTGTCGGCGAGAGCGGTGAAAAGCTCGTCAAGGCCGAGAACATCATGAAGACGATCACCAAGCAGACCCCGATCCGCACCATCGCAAAGATGACGCAGCCGGCGTTCTCCATCCGGAAGGGCGCCCCTATCGGGTGCAAGGTCACGCTCCGCGGCCAGCCAGCCGAGGATTTCCTCAAGACTGCCTTAAACATCGTCAACAAAACGGTTTTTGAGAGCCAGTTCGACAAGAGCGGAAACTTCTCGTTTGGGATCGAGGAACACACGGACTTCCCCGGCATGTCCTACGACCCGCAGATTGGTATCTTCGGGATGGATGTCAACGTCGTGCTGGAGAGGAACGGCATCAGGATCACCCGCAGGAAAATGCAGCAGAAGAAACTGCCCGAGAATCAGCGCGTGAAAAAAGAGGATGCAATCGCGTTCCTCAAGAAAGAATACTCAGCGGAGGTGCGCTAAATGGGTGGCGAAAGGAAGAAGATCTACGGTCGCGGTGCAAATGAGTGCAAGATGTGCGGGCGCAAGCAGGGGCTTGTCCGCCGTTACCACATCATGTTCTGCCGTCAGTGCTTCCGTGAGTGGGCACAGAAGATGGGCTTTAAGAAGATGAACTAAAGGAGTGACTGCAAGATGACACGATTAAACACCATCGCAGACGGGATGAGTGCGTTAAAGAACGCAGGTGACACCGGCAAGTCCGAGGTTACTATCGAACCCGCAAGCAAACTCCTCGGCGCAATGCTGCGCATTATGCAGGATGCCGGTTACATCTCCGGCTTCGAGTTCATCGAGGACGGCCGCGGCGGCCAGCTCAAGGTGCACCTCACTGGCAAGATCAACAAATGCGGTGCAATCTGCCCGCGTTTCTCGGTCCAGCTGGATGAGATGGAATTCTGGGAGAAGCAGTACCTGCCCGGCAAGAATTTCGGGCTCATGATCCTTTCGACCTCGCACGGCGTTATGTCGCATGCGCAGGCACGTCAGGAAGGCATCGGCGGCGAACTGCTCGGGTATGTCTACTAAGGGGAGATGTGAATCATGGCAAGTATAAGGAAAGTCAAGATTCCCGAGGGAGTGAAAGTCAAGCTCGAAGGAACGCAGCTCTCCGTGACAGGTCCCAAAGGCCAGCTGATACGCAGTGTCCGGTTTCCCCAGGTAACCGTAACCTGCGACGACAAAGAGATCCACATCTCGACCGAGTCGGACCGGAAGGCGATCACCGCAATGGTGGGTACCTTCGAAGCACATGCAAAGAATATGTGCCGCGGTGTATCCGAGGGATTCGAATACCGCATGAAAGTGGTGTACAGCCACTTCCCGATCCAGCTCAAGCTGCAGGGAAAGCGCCTTGAGATCGCCAATTTCCTTGGCGAGAAAAAGGCACGGTACGCAGATATCGCCGATGGCGTAACCGCCAAGATCGCAAACGACGAGGTCATCCTGACCGGCATCGACCGCGAACTGGTCGGCAACACTGCGGCAAACATCGAGCATGCAACCCATATCCGTTACCGGGACCCGCGGGTTTTCCAGGACGGCATATACATGGTCCACAGGGGCTGAACTGATCAATGACAACGGAAACCAAGCGACTGATCCGTGTGCGCACCGAGAAGAGTGCTGTCTTCAAGCGCGGCGGGTTTGGTACAAAACCACAGCTCTCCGATTCCTGGAGAAAGCCCCGCGGACAGCACAACAAGCAGCGGGAACAGAGGAAGGCAAAGGGAGCACTGCCCAAGCCGGGATACGGAAGCCCGGTTGCAGTGCGCGGCATGCACCCCAGCGGGTTCTTTGAAGTACTGGTGTTCTCGGAAAAAGATCTCGAGACTCTCGATGCAAAGACCCAGGCGATCCGGATATCAGCCGGCGTCGGCGGGCGCAAGCGCAAGGCCCTTCAGGAAAAGGCAGCCACGGCAGGCTTTAAGATCCTCAACACCAGGGTCATCAAGGAACCGGTGAAGAAAGAGGAACCTGCCGAAGAGAAGAAAGAAGCGGCAAAGGAGAAGAAGGGGGCCAAGGAAGCCAAGAAAGAGGCTCCGGCAAAGAAGGGCGCAGCCAAGGCGGATGGTGCCAAGAAGAAGAGCGCCGAAGAGAAGAAACCGGCAGCCACGGCAGCTTCCAAGTCTGCAAAGCCTGCCGTAAAGGAAGCGGTAAAGAAAGAGGAGAAGGCCGCAGCAAAGCCCAAGGCAAAGGAAGCGGCAAAGGCCCCTGCAAAGAAAGCAGCTCCTGAAAAGATCGAGAAGAAGCCGGCCGACAAGACCGGTGCAAAGAAGAAATCCTCCGGGGTGAAGAAGAATGACTGATGTATCCGGCCAGAAACGCCTTGCAGCATCGCTCCTCAGGTGCGGTGTTAACCGCGTCTGGTTCGACCCCGAGCGCCTCTCCGACATCGAGAACGCCATCTCGCGCGAGGACCTTCGCGGCCTCATCACTGACGGCGTTATCAAGGCGCACCAGAAGAAAGGTGTCAGCCGCGGCCGGGCACGCGTGCGCACCGCGCAGCGGGCATACGGTCACCGCAAGGGTGCCGGGAAGCGGAAGGGTGCACAGGGTGCACGGACTCCGAGCAAGCAGGCATGGATCCAGAAGATCCGCGCCATCAGGAAAGCACTCGTCGCACTCCGCGAAGAAAAGACAATCGATGCCCACCTTTACCGCGTGCTCTACCGCAAGGCAGCAGGCGGACAGTACCGGAGTGTCGCACACATGAAAGCCCAGATGGAGATCATTGTCGGGAGGCTGAAGTAACATGGCAACCGGACCACGGTATTTAGTCGCTTTCCGCAGACGGAGAGAAGGCAGAACCGATTATTACCAGAGAACCAAACTCGTTGTCGCCGACGCACCCCGTATGGTCGTGCGCAGGACAAACCGGCATGTTATCGTCCAGCTGGTCACCGCCGAGATGGACGGGGACAGGACCCTTGTATCGGCAAATTCAGCCGAACTCGAAAAGTACGGCTACAAGGGCGCAACCGCAAACACCCCCGCAGCGTACCTGACCGGCATGCTCTTTGCTGCAAAGGCAAAGAAGGCAGGACAGGACCGTGCAATCCTCGATATCGGCCTTGCCCGGGCAACTCCCGGGGCACGGGTCTTTGCTGCACTCAAAGGGGCAGTAGACGCCGGCCTCGAGGTCCCATACGGCGAGAGCATCGTTCCCTCCGAGGACCGGCTCAAGGGTGAGCATATCGCGGCCTACAATGACAAAGCCAAAGATATCGTCAAGAATGTCGAGCAGGTGGCAGCCGCCATAAAGAAGGAGCTGGTGTAAATGGCATACGAAAAGGCAGAATGGCGCCCGGTCACCGGTCTTGGCAAGCAGGTCGCATCAGGGGAGATCAAGAGTATTGATCAGGTCCTTGAGAGCGGCAGGCCGATCAAGGAACCCGAGATCGTGGACATGTTCCTCCCGGACCTCGAAGACGAGGTCCTCGATATCGCCATGATGCAGCGGATGACCGACTCGGGCCGCCGTGTCCAGTTCCGTGCCGTCGTTATTGTCGGCAACCGGAACGGGTACATCGGCTTTGGCCAGGGCAAGGACGTTCAGGTCGGCGACGCGATCAAGAAAGCGATCACAAAAGCCAAGATGAACCTGATCAAGGTACGCCGCGGGTGCGGCAGCTGGGAATGCGGGTGCAACGTCATGCACTCCATCCCGAGAGAAGTCCAGGGAACCGCCGGAAGTGTCCGGGTTACCCTCAAGCCCGCCCCGCAGGGGATCGGACTTGTCACCGGTGATATCAGCAAGAAAGTGCTCGAACTCGCCGGGATCAAGGATGCATGGACGTTTGCGCGCGGACAGACCCGCACGACGATTAATTTCGCCAAGGCAACGTTCAACGCATTAAAAGAAACCAACATGATCCGGTCAGGGAGGTCGGAGTAAGATGTACGCAGTCGTGCAGGTCCGCGGCGTGGTCAACACGCGCAAGGACATCAAAGACACGTTAAAGATGCTCCGTCTGCACCACATCAACCACTGCGTGCTTGTCCCGGACACCCCCGAGTATCTCGGGATGATCCGCAAGGTCAAGGATTACGTTGCCTACGGTGAAGTGGACGCAGCGACCTTAGAGACCCTGCTCTCTACCCGCGGCCGTGTAATCGGCGATGCACCCTTAACCGACGAGTACGTCAAGTCCAACTCGACCTACACCGGTATCGTCGAGTTCGCCCAGGCCCTCGCAAAAGGCGAGTCTCGTCTGCGCGACATCCCGGGCCTCAAGCCGGTCCTCCGGCTTCACCCGCCCAGGAAGGGATACAAGACCACGAAGCGCACGCATGTTCAGGGTGGAGCGCTTGGCTATTATGGTCAGGAGATCAATACTCTCCTCTATAAGATGAGGTGAAGAGATGCCAACCAACAAACGTTCAAAATACCGCGGAACGCGGACGTGCGGCGGCGGAACCCATAAGAACCGCCGGGGTGCAGGCAACCGCGGCGGAAGAGGCCGCGCAGGCATCAACGCCCACCACTTCGTCAAGTGGTATATGGAGATGGGAGGCCCGGTCTTTGGAAAGAACGGGTTCTTCCATAATCCTGCCGTCACCGTTTCCGCGATGGATGTCGGGATTATCGATCAGATCGTACCTTCGCTTCTCGCGCAGGGAATCGCCAAACAGGAAGGAGATCTCATTGTCATCAACGCTGCCGATCTCGGGATAGAAAAGATCCTTGGCAGCGGCAGGGTGACAAAGAAACTCTCTATTACTGCAGCGGCATTCTCCGAGCAGGCCAAGGCAAAAATCGAGAAGACTGGTGGAAAGGCGCAGGTTGCCTGATCCACTAAGAAAGTAATTTTTTGGTGAAATAATGGGAGACCTGCTGGATCGAATGGAACCCATTCTTGCTGCGATGCCCGCAGTCAAGAGCCCGGATGGGCATGTCCACTTCAAGAATAAGCTGATGTGGACACTGGGTATTTTAATTCTGTATTTCGCGCTCACGAATATCCCGGTATTCGGGCTGGCGTCCAGTTCTCAGGATGTGTTCATGTACTGGCGTGCCCTGCTCGCCGGTGCGAGCGGCTCGATTATGCACCTCGGTATCGGCCCGATCGTCACGGCATCCATCGTGCTCCAGCTCTTAAAAGGTGCCGATATCCTTCATATCGATACGAGTGAGGCCCGCGGACAGGTCATCTACATGGGTCTCCAGAAGATCCTCATCATCGTCATGATTGTGATCGAGGCTGCCCCGAACCTCATCGGCGGGTTCATGAAGCCCGATCCGGCAATCGCAGCACAATTCTTTGGCGGAAACCTTTTCCTGGTCTCGCTTTTGATCTTTATCCAGATCTGTATCGGCGGTCTTCTTGTCGTCTTTATGGATGAAGTGGTTACCAAGTGGGGTATCGGTTCCGGTGTCGGGCTCTTCATCATTGCCGGTATCTCGCAGGCGCTGGTGAATGGTTTTGTCAACTGGCTCCCAGTCAGCGATGCGTACCCGGTCGGGTTCTTCCCGCGCCTGTTTTCCGTCCTGCTTGACGGTGCTAATTTCATCCAGTACTTCGGCAAGGATCTTCTGGCGTTTGCCACGACCATCATCATCTTCCTCGTCATCGTTTACGTGGAGTCCACCCGTATCGAGATCCCGCTTGCCCATGCCCAGGTCAGGGGTGCCCGGGCCAGGTTCCCGGTAAAACTGATCTATGCAAGTGTCCTGCCGATGATCCTCGTGCGTGTGCTCCAGGCAAACATCCAGATGATAGGGATGTTCCTCTCGAACGTCGGCATCACCATCCTCGGTACCTTCAAGGACCAGACCCCCCAGAACGGCCTGATGTACTTCCTCGCGCCTATCAACGGTCCAACGGACTGGATGTGGTGGACGACCGATCTCGGCCATGCGCCATGGGAAGTTCTCTTAAGGATGGGTATCGATATCACGTTCATGGTAGTCGGGGGTGCGATCTTCGCGCTCTTCTGGATCAAGACGGCAGGTCTTGATTCCAAGGATGTCGCCCGGCAGATCCAGCTCTCCGGGATGTCTATCCCCGGGTACCGGAGAAATCCGCAGGTACTGGAGAAGTACCTCGACAGGTACATCCCCCGTGTCACCATCATCGGCGGTGTGTTCATTGGTATCCTGAGTGTGGTTGCAAACCTCTTCGGTGTGATAGGCTCTGTGAGCGGTACGGGGCTGTTACTGACGGTGAGTATCACCTACCGGTTGTATGAAGAGATAGCAAGCCAGCAGATCATGGAAATGTATCCGTTCATGCGGACATTCTTTGGCAAGGAGTAGCTGGCAGGCAAGTGAGAGGCAATGGCAGGAAAAAAGGTCATCATCACGGGTGTACCGGGTGTCGGCAAGACCACGGTCATCAACGAGGCATTACAGAAGTTAAAAAGCGAAGGGGTGGACTACCAGCCCATCAATTTTGGCACCTTCATGTTTGAGGTCGCCAAAAGCGAAGGGCTCGTGCAGGACCGCGACCAGATGCGCACGCTCGACCGTGCCGATCAGAAGAGGCTCCAGCAGCGGGCTGCCCAGGCGATCGCGAAGATCCCGGGGAACGTCATGATCGACACGCACGCATCGGTAAAAACCCCCAAAGGCTACCTTGCCGGGCTCCCGGAATGGGTGCTCCGTGAGATCATGCCCGATATTATCGTCCTTGTTGAAACCGATAATGACCAGATCCTCATGCGGCGCCTGACCGACGATACGCGTTCCCGCGACAAGGAAGGCGCCCGCGCCATTGCAGAACACCAGGAGTTCAACCGGTCGATCGCCGCGGCATACGCGATGATGACCGGCTGCACCATCAAAATCATCACCAATCCCGACCACCTGCTCGACCTTGCGGCGGCAGAGATGGCGGATGTCCTCCGTTAACTTTAGGTGACTTCATGGATTTTGGCAGATTCTGGGACAAGTACGGATTATACGTCGCGCTTCTCTTCATGTTCGCGATGATGATCTCGTACAGTATCGAGTGGCTGCGGGTCGGCGTGGGAAAGGCTCTTGATTCGGTCTTTGCACCGTTTGTCGAGACCTTTGGTATACCGTTTTTCATCCTGATCGTGATCCTCTCGGCAGCGACCGGCCTGTACTCTTCCATCATCCAGAAGTATACGATCGATTACGAGCGGATGAACGAAGTGCAGGAGCGGATGAAGGGGTTCCAGAAGGAGTACCGCGAAGCCCTGCTCTCCAAGGATGAAAAGAAGATCAAGAAGATGGACACGAAAAAGGACCGGATGATGAAAGAGCAGCTCGAACTCTCCCAGCAGCAGTTCAAGCCAATGGCATATATCCTCATCCTCACGGTCCCCATCTTCTTCTGGCTCCTGTACCGGCTCAGCCAGATCCCCGATGCGACAATCACCCTGCCTTACCAGGCAGGGGCGATCAGCCTGACTGCCCCGATGTTTTGGATCCTGCCTGCATGGATCGTCTGGTACATGCTCTGTTCGATCACGATAAGCCAGGTGATCAGAAAGGCCCTCAACATCGGGGGGATCTGATGCGGATCACCGTGAGCGGGCTTCCCGGCAGCGGGACGACTTCGCTCTCACGGTACCTTGCAGAGCGCCACAATTTCACGATGATCTCGGCCGGCGAAGTCTTCCGCCAGTGTGCAAAAGAGCACAACATGGAACTTGCCGAGTTCGGCAGGCTGGCGGAACAGGACCCGGCGTTCGACAAGATGATTGACGCCCGGCAAAAAGAGATCGCCGAATCAAAGGACAATATCATTGTCGAGGGCCGGCTCTCGGGGTGGATGGTGGAAAAGGCCGATCTTAAGATCTGGCTCTTTGCCCCCATCGAGTGCCGGCTCGAACGCATTGTCTTCCGCGACCAGATCGCAGATCTCGAAACGGCAAAGAAGATCACGCTCGAACGCGAGCACTGCGAAGCGATCCGGTACCGCCAGTATTACAACATCGATATCGGGGATCTCTCGATCTACCATATCATCCTGAACACCAGGAACTGGGGTATCAACGATCTCGGGGCGATTGTCGATACCGCAATCTCCCGGTTAAAGGAGCCGCAAAGTGCATGACCGGGCCGGAAATGCCAGCATCCCGTTCTTTCCCCCGGCAACCAAAAGATATTCACTCTTTTTCGTTTCATTTTACCAGTGACGGAGGTTTTTTGTGAGCAGCGTTCGCATCGCCCTTGTGCATTCCTGGGATCCGCAGGAGATCGTTTTGCTCTACCGGGCCGGCGGCTGGTGGAAGGACGAGTACGATCCGGCCGAGATTCCCGGGCTTATCCGGGGCAGCTTTGCCTTTGCCGTTGCCGTGGAGGAAGAGAGCGGCCGGGCGGTGGGGATGGGACGCGTGATCTCGGACGGCGTCTCGGATGCCTATATCCAGGACCTTGTCGTGCTCCCGGAGTACCGGAACCGGAACGTGGGGACCGGCCTGCTCGAAGCGCTCCTTGGTGCGTGCCGCGCGGCCGGGATCTCGTGGATCGCGCTCATTGCCGAGCCTGGTTCCGGGCAGTTCTATACAGCGCTCGGTTTTTCCCCCATGGAAGGGCACATCCCCCTGATCTACCGGAGTGAATCATGATGATTAAGCAGGAAAATTTCCGACCGGTAACCCTTGCGGACCGGGCGTTTTTCGAAGCCCACTACGCGAAGTATCCCCAGACCCACAGCGACAATACCTTCACGAACATGGTCTGCTGGAACCACTTCGCCCAGTACCGGTACGCCTATGTGAACGGGAACGTGATCCTTGCAAGTACGATCGAGGGAATCACCCGGTTCCGCCCTCCGATCGGCCCCCGCGATCCTGCGCTCATGAAGGACCTCCTCCGCTTTGCACAGGAGTACGGCGACGATACCCCGATGGTCCTTCTGGACCCGGCCACCGCACAGTGGATCCGCGATCTGGATCCCTCTGTAATAATCGTCCCGGACCGGGACCACTTCGAGTATGTCTACCGGGCGCTCGACCTTGCGGAGCTTCCGGGCAAAAACTATGTCAAAATCCGCAGCCAGATCCACAAATTCCGCAGGAACTGCCGGCATACGGTAGAACCGGTCACTGCGGCCAACCGGGAGGAAGTCCTGGAATTTTTGGTGAAATGGTGCGAGTGGAAGGGCTGCGAAAACGATCTCGTGCTCGCCCACGAGAAAGAGGCGGTCTTTTTCGCGATCGAGCACTTCACCGAACTTCCCCTGCGGGGTCTTCTGATCCGGGTCGAGGGAAAAATTGCTGCCATCTCCCTCTTCGAGCGCCTGAACGCGGACACGGCACTGATCCATTTCGAGAAGGGGCTGCCGGACTGCGAGGGGATCTACAAGGCGATTAATGCAGAGACCGCGACCCACCTTGCCGGTGAGGTCGAGTACATCAACCGCGAGAGCGATCTCGGGGTCGCCGGCCTCCGCGAGGCAAAGCTCCGGTACCACCCCCACCACATGGTCGAGGTTTTCTCGATCAAACGCCAGAACAAACGGTAAATCAAAAAATTTTCTTATTTTAGATGGTTATCGGGAGCCCGAGCGTTCCGATGATCCCGGAGAAGATGATCTTAACCGCGATTGCCGCGACAAGCATCCCCAGCACCCTTCCCATGATATCCGTGATCACCGTCCCGAGGATGTTCTGGATGGCAGCCGAATAATAGAGGATGATCCAGGTCACTGCGAGACAGAGGGTGATTGCAATGAAGGGGACGAGGATGCCGTAGTCTTTTGAAAGGAGCATCACGGTCGTGATCGCGCCCGGCCCGCAGAGGATCGGGGTGCCTATCACGACACCGGCGGCGGTCGGGGTCGCATCCTTGGATCGGGAAATGTCGATCCCGAGCGCCATCTCCATACCTAGCAAAAAGAGCAGGATGCCGCCGGCAATCTGGAACGTCGAGAGCGTAAGTCCCAGGATACTAAAAATGGCGGTATTAAAGACCAGGAAGATATACATCAGGATCCCGGCCACCGCGACAGCGATGAACGCCTGTTTGTGGATCTCCTTTGACGCCTGCCCCTTGGTCATGCTCGCAAAGAGCGGGACCGAGAGGATCGGGTCGAGGATCACAAAGAGCGCAGCAAAAGCATAGATTATACTGGATACGAGGTCCGCAGCCATACCGTTTCTTTCTGATCATGGGCAGTCCGGACGAATAAACCGGCCGGTTGCTGTTTTAGCGCAGATATGTATCATTCATAATATATATTACCCGGGAATGGCCATCCTTCGATATAACGGGTTATTTTTCCGGGCGGGAAACCGGCCCGGGAAAGTGCCCGGCAGAAGGGAGGATATCGGGTATGGCTGGATCTGCAGCAGTCACGTCAAAAAAGAAAGCAGGAAAATCCCGGGTGCGTCCGGTAAAGGTTCCGGGAAAGACCCGGGTCCCCCCGGCAAAAAAGCCGGTGACAACGGCAAAGAGCGCGATTGGAACAAAGAAAACCACGGCTACCGCATCGGGGAAAGGCGCTCCGAAAAAGCGGACCGGTACAAAAAAAGCGACAAAGAACGTCCCGGTCTACAAGCTCAAGCGGTACCGCTGCCGGCTCTGCGGGTACGTCTACTCGCCCCTCCGGGGAGAACCGCAGCACGGCATCCCGGAGGGGACGCCCTTTGAGGACCTTCCTGACGATTATGTCTGCCCGGTCTGCGGGTACCAGGGAAAAGGGAAGATCGGGAAATGGGGCTTTGACGAATGGGCCCCGACGAAATACATCTGTTCGGTCTGCGGGTACGTGTATGACGAACAGCGCGGCGAACCCCACCGGGGGATAAAACCCGGGACAAAGTTTGAAGATCTTCCGGACGATTATACCTGCCCGGTCTGCGCACAGGATCCCAAGATTTCCGTCAGGTTCGGGAAGGTGCTCAAGCAGGGGTTCGAACCGCTGTATACTGGTTAACCATCCCGCGCTGCTTTTTTTGCCGGGTATTGCCGGTGAAAAGGGCGTGCCTTAATACGATACACGTCCATGCTGAATGTGCATATATACGGACGTATCTGGTTCGATCCGTTTTTTTATCGTAACGGGGGAGATTAATGCACAAGAGTCCGGATCCGGCAATGCTGCAAAAGCGTGAGGCGCTCGCCCGGTTCCTCAATGTGGACAAAACGCAGCTCAGAGTTTCCAACGGCCACCTGTACGGCTTCAAGGCGTTTTTCCATGGCAACGATGAGGCATACCTTGTCCTTACCGATGAGGAGTCCACAAAGGCTGCGGAGAATGCCGTGCAGGACAAACTCTGGCTGATCTCCCTGGAGACCCTCTTTGCCTATTTCGATATCAATGCATACCCGGCGGATCTCCTGGGAAAGCTCAAGACAAAGGAGATCCGGCAGGCAAACGAGGAGATCAAAAAACTGATCTACCATACCTGCGGCATCGAGCCGCTCCGGCAGCGGATGCTTGCCCTTGGCAACCGTAAAAACCTGCTCGCCGATTACGACCAGGCCGAGAACATACAGGACGGGTTCTACATCTACCGCCTGTACTAATCCCGCGCCCGCTCAAAACTGCATCCTGTTTTTCCCATCGTTTTCTGCCATACGGCTGTCGTTTTCCTAAAAACAATCCGTCGGTATCGACCCGAAATAAATATACCCCCCGGAAGTTTACCTTCAGTCATGAGCCTCAAATATCGCGTATGTTCGTCCCTGGTCCGGCCGGTTACGATCGTGGCGGTCCTTTTTGCCGCTGCCATGCTCCTGCCCGGGGCGCTTGCCGCCGATGAATACTATACCGGCTACCTTGGCGATGTGATCGACCTGCACGGCTACTCCTATGGCGGCGGCAGCCAGGTCTACCTTTTCATGACCGGCCCGGGTCTCCCGACAAACGGGGTGACCCTGACCGATGTCGGCCAGCGTGCCGACCAGGGACACTTCACCATCGTCGATCTTGACAGCCACCAGCAGTGGTCGATGAAATGGGACACCTCACGGATCTGGAACGATATCGACCCGGGGACCTATCTCGTCTATGTGACCATGGAACCCGTGGACTATTCGCACCTCGGAGGCAGCGATTCTTATAAGACGCTCTCCGTGTATCTCAAGGACGACAGTTCCCGTACCGGGAGCTCCAGCGTGTCGTACACGCTGAATCCCGAACTGCACAGCTCAACAGAACCCCAAACAACTGCAACACCGCTGCCGTCGGCAATAGTCCCGGCCCCCACGGTTCCCACGACCCCGGCCGCTGAGCCGACAACCCTCATTCCTCCCACAAACCCGCTGACAACGAGCCGTACCTCTGCGGCAACCCCTGCACCCCTGCCGGGTGTCCTTTCGGTTATTGCCGTCTTTGTCGTGGCCGGTATCCTGCTCTGCCGTCCGGCCCGCCGCCGGTAACCCCTTCACCTGCCATTTTTTTCTGGCTCCCGTTTTCCCGATCGGGCAATTTATCAGATTGCGTGCGTATCACTCTATGATAGGATATGGACACTTCCGCACTGCTTGAAACGGCACGTCACCTGGCCCGGGTGGGACGGTATACCGATGCGATTGCAGAATACGACCGGATCCTTGCCGCCGATCCGGATAATACCTCAGCGCTCGAACAAAAGGGCGAGGTCTATTACATGCTCGGCCGGCATGAAGATGCCATCGCCTGTTACGATAAGGCCCTGGAAAAGAACCCCCACCTCATGACGACCTGGTACGAGAAAGGCTACACCCTCCGCAAGACCGGCCGGTTTGCCGAGGCAATCACCTGTTTCGAACGTGCCCTTGCCCTCGATCCCGACTACCTGCCCGCCCTCGCAAACAAGGGGTATGCCTTAAACGCCCTCGGGAAATACGAGGACGCCCTTGCCTGTTTCGACCGGATCCTCAAGGACAGTGCGAACAATATCCGTGCGCTGGTCTCCAAGGGGATTGCGCTCATGAACCTCGGCAGGAATACCGAGGCGCTTGCCGCGTTCGACCAGGCCGTCGGTTTTAACCCGATCAACTCGTTTGCCTGGAAGAACCGTGCCGAAGTCCTCGACCGCATGGGCCGGACCGCAGAGGCGAACGAGAGCCGCTGCCGTGTCATGGGCGTATAAAATTATCAGAAGCGACTTGCAGAACCGGGCAGGAACCCAAACCCACTTCTCTCTTTTTTTAAAAACCAAAAACACGAAAAAAAATAGATTTAGATAAGTTTGAAAATCGGGTGGCTTTCCGATTTGCACTCGATCCCGAGCTGGCGGGTAGCCTCAAGGATGGTGATATCCGAGTAGGCCTGTGCGGTGATCATTGCTTCGACGTTCTCGATAGGTCCGTACATGATGAGGTCGGCACCGAGCGTGCTTGCAATCATGTTGCAGCCGATATCGGGTGCGGACCAGGCAGCCTGCTTGATGCCCTCGATACCGCCGAGATAGTGGTGGGACATCTGTTCGAGCAGGACGTCCTTGCCCTCATATCCTGCAGCGAGCTGGGACGGGGTCTTCTTGGTGCCCTTCCAGCGCTTGAGCCAGGTCCAGGAGACCGTCATGTTGTGGTATGCACCACCGGTCGGGTACCCGTGGATAGCTTTGCAGGCAAGGATCTCACGGTAGGAACCACCGGAGCCAAGGCCGAGCGGGGTTGCCGCAGTATCCAGAATCGGGCGCTTGATGCCGCAGTAGTCTGCAATCTCAAGCATACCCTTGGTCTGTCCTGCAACGCCGCCTTCGGTGAGCACTTTCTCACGGCCGGCGACGGACGGGTCTGCCGGGTTGAAAGCGAGCACAATTGCAGCGTCTACGTCGCTGTTCTTGAGTGCCTCAATGCTCTCGGGCAGGATCGAACCGTTGATCGAGTTGTAGATCGCACGGTTTGCAAGGCCGACTTCGGTCACGTACTCGCATGCGTGGGCGAGCGCCTTTGGGACCGACGAGTCCATCAGGAACGCAGTCTTGTTGTCGATGGAATCGAACCACGAGAAGTAGCTCTCGAAGGCTTCTCCGTATTCCGCAATAATCTGGATGAAATGCGGAACACCGGTCATGTCAGAGAGTACCTGACAGCGGTTCCAGAGTGCTTCTGCTTTTGCCTTGTCAATCTTCCCGGTCTTGTCGTCAAGCACGCACTCGTGCTTGTTGTAGAAGATTGAAGCACCCAATACGGTCGGGTATTCACCGGGCTGTCCACCGATTTTGGTGCCGTTGAAATCCCAGACACTCTGTTCTTTTTCAAACTTGAACATGTTATTTACACCTCCATTACACCAATGCCATCAATTTCGAGAGCATAAACAACAGCATAATAAATACGATTACGCCTGCCATGAGGCCGTACAGTATGCCGATGTCGCGCCCGATCTTTCTCCCAACACGCTGTGCCACTTCTGCATCCACGAATTCGAGGCGCTTCTCGATCTTGTCGAGACGCTTCTCGATCTCGAGGAACTGGGGGTTTGCTCCCGCAGCAGCGACTTCAGCTCCGCCGGCCGCCGCTTCCTTGACTTCGACGACCATGGCGTCCGCGGCAAACGCGCCGGGATCCTTGGCCTTGAGTTCGCTTATCTTGGCCTTGATGGCGGAGAGGTCCTCGGACTCCATGATGTTGACAATGGAGACCTGTTCCTGGAAGCGCTTGATCGCCGCGTCATTGAGGTTTTCAATGAAGGGGATAGCACCTTCAGCTCCGACGATCCTGCCGTCTTTCACGCCGCCCTTGTGGAGAGCGATTAAAGACTGAGCGGAGAGGTGGCCCTTGACTTCGGTACCACAGAGGAGCACGAACCTGATGTTGGGGTTGGCGATGTAGTTGGCGATGACCTTTTCGAGACCGAGGTTCTCGGTCTTACAGGAACCGCACATAGCGGCGCCTGCATCGCAGATACCCTGTTCGTCGAGGTGAGAGCCCATGGTGATAACAGCGACGCAGCTGTTTGCGTCTCCCGTGTGGAAGTCACCCTTAACGAGTGGCCATCCGCTTGCCGGTGATTTCTTGTCCGCCATTTTAGCTCACCTTGATCAGCTGGAATGCAATGACTCCTGCAATGAGTAGTCCGATTGCAAGCCCGTACCAGAACGCATTGATGCTGCCGCCGACTGCGAGCGTCTTTTCACGCCCGGGGAAGGATGCAACGTAGTTCCCTTCTCCGGAGAGCATGTTGACGAGATCGTCAGTGGATGCTTCGAGTACGGCTACCTTGTCAAGCACCGGGGAGAGCGATTCTCCTGCGGTCGTGATCGTGCCGACCATCGGGTCGGAAACAAGGCCGAATTCCGGAAGAACAATGACGTATGCCATGATTAGTGTCCCTCCACGTCAGGAATCGGTTTTGCGTCGAGCCATGCATATGCGTCGCGCTTCGAGAGCTCTATGTACTGACAGTAGGTGTATACCCAGCCAATCAGTGCAATGAGGAGCGAGATGATAGCAGCGCCGGCGCTGATGAGCGCAAACGACATGACAGCTGCAACGATCATGGACAGGAAGCCGCACTCAGCGGTGAGCATGAGCATCCGGTCCTGTTTCCAGCCGGGGCCGAGGCACGCGTTGAACGGGTGCTGGACGGCGATCGAGCCGAGCAGGAATGCGACTGCCACAAGGCCGCCTCCGATGAAGGAGACCTGGTAGCTGGGCATGGAGATCATGCCAAAGAGCGTGACCGAGCCGGTGGTAAGTCCCGTGAACGTGAAGCTGCCGGTGATGAGCACTGCAAAGCCCATAAGGGTGAGTGCCCCGACGACTGCGAGTTCAGTGAGCGACTGGATCATTACCGGGATCTTCATGTTGAGGACCTCGTTTGCGAGGTACCCGAGGATGAGACCGATCACGGCTGCAAGGATGAGCGCGACGATGGGTGCTGCATTGCCGAACTTGGTTGCAAGGAGCATTGCAATGACACCGGAACCGAATGCGATCATACCCGCTGACGGGACACCGGTACCGATACCGTAGCTGCACAGCACCTTGATGGTGTGGCTGCCCCAGATGAGGGCTGCAACGACGGCAAGGCCGCCGAAGAACGAGAAGTACGCGGTGTTGGTGTACACATTGAGATAAGAGAGGTACAGGCACACGATCGTGGCGATAAGGCCGGCGATCATAATCTTCTGGTGCGGGATGCCTCCTTCGATTACTTCAACTTTTACGGTCATTTCAACACCTCAGATCAGGACGATAAGGATCGCCACAAGACCGCAGAGCGCCGATGCAACCGCCGATGCGACGACCGACCGGGGCCACCTCTTGAACTTGGGGTCGTGCGGACCCTCGATGGTTCCCGTAATGTTGTACGCCGTAAGCACTGCGTTCACGAGGAACAGACCGATAGCGAACATGCCTGCTGTGGCAACGGCGATCGGAAGTATCTGTGCCGCGGATGCGTTCATGACGGTGGGGAGCGTTGCCTTGTAGAGGTCGAGGAGCTCGATGTAGATGAGTGTACCGCCGGCACCACCAAGGATACCTCCGATAACACCGCCGACAAACGAGACGAACGGCAGGCCGTGGCCTTCTGTTCCCTGGGACTTGTATTCAGGCTGGCTGTCCCCGGTGATCGGGTCCTTTAATACCTTGCCTGATGCTGCAGGGATACCCATACCGAAGACGTAGACGAAGTTCACCATCATACAGGTGATGGCCATCATCAGTCCGCCGCCGATACCGCCGGTGATCACTGCGATGAGAAGTCCCTGGTCTGCTGCCCAGGCGCCGCCGAAGAGACCGGCAAGGCCTGCACCTGCTGCGAGCATGGCGACACCGGTTGCGATACCAGGTGCCTGGCCCATTGCAGCGGGAGCGCCGCCGACCGGCACGAAGTGCACACCGAACCCGATCAGGACGCCGCCGATGACAATGCCGATCAGGGCCGCAAGGCCGAGCGTGGGCGAGACATAGTAGCCAATCCCGAGAAGGATGATGAGCAGGACGATACCGACGACCATGGCGGTCGGGTTGAAGATTGCCCCGGTCTGGGGCTTTGCTGCGACTGCGGTCATGGTGCTGCCTCCTTTGCGGGTGCAGTGTACGGGCCGTAGTTCTTGCGTGCCCAGACTTCCATGTACCTGTCGATGATAGTGAAGACGAGGATGATTAAGATACCGACAATGATCGCACCCCAGCCGGCGCCGACCTTCTCGAAGAGAATGGTACGCCAGAGTTCAAGGAATACGATAAGGCCAAAGCACAGGCCCGATGCGGGTCCGCCGAACTTTGCGGTGAAGAACCCGTTGTCGATGGAGTTGCGCTCGCCGGCTTCAGCATACCGGACAATGTTGCCCGATGCCGAGATTGGGACACCTGCACCGAACTTCTGGTTCTGGTACTGGCGTTCCTTGCCGTAGTACGGGTTGCCGGTGGCAGACCCTGCAGCTCCGAGTGCGATTCCCCAGATGAACCCGAGCAGCGGCAGCGGGAACGGATGTCCCAGAGCGGCGTTGATCAGGTAACAGATGGTGACAGTACAGAAAATTGCTACAAAAGCATGAGCCATGGCGACGGTGGTCATGGACTTTAAGATGTCCACGTAGACCGGCTGGCCGAACTTCGCGAGACTTGACGTCCTGCCCAGGTATGCGGTTGTCGCATAGATTCCCTGAACAAATACGGCAAGCAACGAGCCCAGGACAATTGCAAGGACTGCGTTGACGTGCATGGCGAGAAACGCCCATGCAAGTCCTGCGCCAAGAGCACACCAGAGTGCGTATGCCGGGGGTTCGCCCGCAACCGCCTTGTTGAAGATACGGTGCACGAAACCCATCTGCGGTGCGAGCTGAACCTGTGAGTTCGGGTCACCCTGGGACCCGATGTTGGATTCAGTATCTTCCGCGGAACCGGCTACGGTGGCAAGAGCTCCTGCCAATGCAGTAATTCCTATGCCAAATACTATTTGTTCCATTTAGCCTCCTCCCTGCGTGCGAATGCACGAGAGTATTCAAAATGCAATGCCACGCACATCGAGTTAAAACTCTTTGTGGTTAGTGTAAAATTAGTGAGATCTTGATTAAAAGGTTTCGAAATCATTTGCAGAAAATCGGGGTATTTATAGCCCGAATTATTAAACCGGGTCTTGTTTAGGATTTTCCCTTCACCCGTACTTGCCTTAATGAAAAACAGGTTGCGTTCGGGGCAAGCGGGTTTGTTCTGTGGGGGACTATCCCTGAAGTGATACCGAAAAAAGGGAACGGTCCCTGTTTTTTTTATGGAGCCGGGCCCGTGAAAGTTTTTTTGCGGGATAGAGCGGAGATGATCTCAGTGAGAAGAATGCCCGATGATTCGGTGAGAACCGGAGACGGTCCCGGACCGGTGGTGGCAGAGGCGGGTACGGCGGAGATCCCGGTGCTTGCCCGGTTCCACCGGCTGATGTTTGAGGAGATCTGGGAAAATCGGGGTTATCCTGTTACTGAAGGGAACATGCGGGCCGTTGAGGAGCAGTACATCCGGAAGCTCCGCGAGGGTTTCTCTGACGGGAGCTGTCGTGCCTGGGTGGTAAAACAGGACGGGCGCATTGTCTCGGGCGGAGCGGTGAGTATTGCGACCTACGTGCCGGTGCCGTTCGATCCGTCCTCGCGGATCGGGTTTGTCCACAGTATCTATACCGAAAAGGACGAGCGCCACAAAGGGCACGCCGGCCGGATCGTGCGGGCGGCAACGGCGTTCTGCAAATCGGCGGGGATCCACCGGGTGTATCTCTTTGCGAGTGCGGATGGGAAACCGGTGTACGAGAAAGAGGGGTTCGTACCGGTGGAGAACACGATGCTTGCGGTACTTAGATAGTGCGGGAAGGGAACGATCAATCCTTAAAATAGCAGGAGGGCACCCGATGGGAGGGAGAGCCCCTCTCCCTCCCCGGTTTTTCGCTGTGTTACGGGTGCCGGGTTTCTTCGGACGTTTCCATGTGGTCGAGAACCCGGTCCCCCATGACGAGCAGGCCCGGGACGATCACGTAGGCCAGGAGGCCGGTGCCGAGGAAGGCACCGGTGACGATGAGCGTGGTGTCCATGGGGACCCCCCGTCTCACGCCAGCGCCGGTACGCTGTCCGCCCAGGTCTCGATCCGGCCCTTTATGCCATCGTCCTCGTAGGACGAGATGGTGACCTGCTGGCGGGAGAAGTTCAC
>JAQWDG010000093.1 GCA_028705545.1 Methanoregula sp.
ATACCCCGTCAAGCCAGCCATCGTCGTCCTCTTCTGCAACAGAACGGCCGGTGAACGCAAGCCAAGCCCGGTTGAAAAACACGCCTGCACCCTCCGGGAGTACCCTCCGGACCGGGAAGGGCAGTCCGTCAAGGAACGCAGGGAGCGGGTCGGGTCTATCGTTGTGCGCAGTCCGGGCGGTTTCTGCGCTGTCGATCTCCCGGAGTACGAGCGTATACGTCGGCTCACCATCCCCGTTCTCCAACCGGCGTGCGGCCGCTTCTGCATCGAAGGGTGAGCCGTCTGTCCGGACGAGGCGCAGGGTTCCCTTCGCCTGCCCTGTTTCGTTACAGGTCCGGATAAGCTCGATAAACCTCGGATCCCCGCTGCCGCTCTCCGGTGCAAGGGAGAAGCCGGGTCCCTGTTGCATAAAGAGCGTGAAGGCTGCCGGGTTTGCCCAGAGAACGTTTCCGCGTGCGCCCACGAGCAGGAGCGGCGCGCTGCATGTTTCAAGGAGCATGTGCGAGCGGTCGTTTTCCTGCGTGAGCCGTGCAAACTCCGTAACCTGCGGGGAGCGGTCGGTGATAAAGACCGAGACGCACTGCCCGCCATCCGTTCCATCAGTCATTGACTGTAAAAAGACCTCGACCGGGATTTCTGTCCCGTTCTTTGCCCGCAGGGCAGATTCGAATCGTCCGGGAACCTGCGTGGCAAGGACATGCCGGCATGCATCCGCTACTGTATCCTTTTTGGAAAAGAGTCCGGTAAGGGAGAGGGCGAGCAGCTCTTCCTCGGAGTAACCAAGGAACCTGCAAAGCGCCGCGTTTACCGCCCCGGTTGTCCCGTCAGGAAAGATTACCGCAAAAGGAATTGACGCGGTTTCGAGTCCTTCGGCCAGGAACCGGGTCCGCTCCCAGCTTCCGTGCGAGCCTTTTCCCGCATGGCGCCGGAGGGTCTTTTTGTCGAGAAGGTCGAGAGCGGAGGTGAGTGCCGAGCCAAGGAGCGCAAACTGGTCGTCTTCGGCTTTTGAAAAGGCGTCCGGTTCGTCCGAGCCGAGGGTAAGGACACCCACTACATTGCCGTTGAGGCGGAACGGGATTGCGGCAAGCGAGCGTGCATGCCCCGTGGGATCTTCACCGGCAACAGTGTTGCCCGTGCGGATCGCATCCGCGGCTGGTCCCGCGCCGCTGTCGGGATCGCCGATCGTAAACCCCTCTTTTGGCAGGTCACCGGTATCCCCGAAAGATGCCACCGGGCGGAGAATGCCGGCGGCATGGTCGAAGAGTCCTGTCCAGGCGAGACTGACGCCTTCTGTCCCGGCTGCGAGCCGGCAGGTCTCTTCGAGGAATGCCTCCAGGTGCCGTGCCTCCAGAGCAGCGGATCGCACTCCTTCGCCGATCGCATACAGGCGGTTCTGTGCCCGTATCCTCCGGACCGCCTGCGTGCGGGCCGTAACCTCCTGCACGGTGCCGGCAATTCCCCGTATTGTTCCGGTATCGTCCCGTACCGGGGAGAAAACAACCCTGCACCACCCGTTCTTTCCCGTGCCCTGGTACTCGTAGGGAGTGTCCGGGATCACCGCGATCTCCCCGGCAAGGGCACGCAGGGCTGCCGAATCCGGCCGGGTCTCCCCGGAAAACGACAGCACTTCTGTGAGCAGTTTTCCGATCGCGTCTTTTGCGGGGATGCCGGAGATATCTTCCATTGCCTCGTTCCATTCCGTTACGAGAAGGTCCGGGGTGCAGGCAATAACCCCGTCCCGGAGACCGGCGATGATGCCCTTTGCCGTACGCGCTGCGGTATGCTCCGCTTCCCGTTCGGCAACAAGCGCGGAGACATCGGCAAGCGTTACGGAGAACCGGCGCAGGCTCCCGTCGGGATCGCGGATCGCAGTCCCATTGAACCGTGCCGTAACCGCCGCTTTTCCCGGAATGTCAAGGGAAAAGATCTTTTCCCGGACACTGCCGGATACGGCAAGTTCCACTAACATTGCATCGAACAGAGCCTGCCCATCTGTGGTTATGTAATCCCGCAGGGGGGTACCCAGGGGAGGTTTCTGTCCGTCTGCGAGCAGGGCCATGCCGGCCCGGTTCGCTGCGGCGATGATCCCCGCGGGAGAAAGGGCGAAGCCGGCAACAGGCACCTCCTCGTACAGGTCGCTGTATTCGGCAGCCTTGTTTACCAGCCGCTGCGCTGACGTATTCTCGTCTGTGATATCCCGGAACGTGACGCCGATCCACTGCCGGATCCCGCCATCGATCCGCTGTGCGGTCCCGCGGATGTCCCGGAACGTCCCGTCCCGGGTACGGAACCGGGTCTCAAACGTGCTCTGCCCGGTCTGCGGCACCTCGCGGAGGATCCGTGAGAACTGCTGCGGGGCATCCGGTGCTTCCCAGTCCCTGGCGTGGCTCCGTGCAAAATCGTCGCGGGTATACCCGAGGATGCGGCAGGCTTCATCGTTATAATCGGTCGGGCTGCCGGTATCGGGATCGAGCGCAACGATCCCGTCGGCAGCCGTATCCATCAGGAGCCGGTGGAGGCGCTCCTTTCCCCGGATATCCGCGTCCTCCATTTTCTTTGCGGATATCTCGGTGAGCGTGCCCATGATGCCGGTAACGCTGCTGTTTTCGGTCCTGGGCCGGCAGGATACCTGGATCCACCGGGTCTTCCCGGTCCGGTCAAGGATCCTGAACTCGAAGGGTTCCGTCACACCGGCTTTTGCCGCGGCAAGGTGTCGGGCGACATCAGGAATATCTTCGGCTGCGACAAGGAGCGAGAGGTCTTTTCCGGTGATATCCCGCGGTTCGTATCCGAGACGACTGATGCCCGGGCTGATGTACGCGATCGTACCTTCGGGGTCTGCGGCCCAGACAATCTCGTTTATGTTTTCGATAAGTGCCCGGAAGTTCTCTTCGGAGCGCCGGAGCTCCTGTTCGCTTTTGCGTCGGGCAACTGCCGACCGGATCTTTGTTTCGAGTTCGGCAAACTGTGTCCGGGGAGACCCCCCTTTCTGGATATAGTAGTCCGCGCCGGCATTGAGCGCTTCGCCTGCGATCTCTTCGCCCCCCTTGCCGGTAAAGAGGATAAACGGCATGCCATTGCAGCGCGGGCGGAGGTACTTCAGGAGTTCGATGCCGTCCATCTCCGGCATCTGGTAATCGGAGATGAGTGCGTCAAAGTGCGATGCTTTGAGTTTTGTGACCGCCTCTTTTGCCGATGTCGCCGTGTCGACAGAAAATTCGCCGCCCCGTTCCATGAATATCTTGGTGACTTCAAGGAGGGCAGATTCGTCATCGACATACAGGACAGATATCATTGCAGCCTCAAACGGGGGGAGGAGATCGGATTTTATTACATTTCCATCGTTGTTCAACCTAGATAATGCTGTATGTCCCTTGCCGGATGAACCGGAAAAGGTACGGCCGGACCGGGGAAGGGCATCCGGAAAGACCGGCAAAAAATGCGTTATGCGATGAAATGCCCGACCTTGGCTTTTAATTCATCGTAGGTGACCGGTTTCTGGAGGATATCGAGGAGCGGATCGTGGATTTCTTTTACCCGCTCCTCTGCGAGCGGCGATGCGGTAAAGAGGATGACCGGCGTCTCCCTCATGTTGTACTCGTTCCGCAGCCGTTCGAGGAATTCCCATCCAGAGAGGGGCGACATCATGATATCGAGCAGGATAAGGGCGGGCGGTTCGGAGCGGACATAGGTCAGTGCGTCCAGTCCGTTCTGGATGAGGACCGGGTTGTATTCCATCTTTTTTAGCAGGATTCCCATAAGGTCGAGGATGGGCTGGTCGTCCTCCACGACCACGATTTTAGGTTTCAATCAAATTCACCTCTTGTCATTTTTTTCCGGCGGCCGTATCTTCGGGATGTGGATGGTAAACGTGCTCCCGATGTTCACGATGCTTTCGACGCTGATGTATCCCCCGTGCAGCTGGACGTATTTTTTTGCGATGGCAAGCGACAGGCCCGGGCCGCTGCCGCCTTCTGCGACCCTGACCTCGTTTTCAGGTTTAAAGACCTCGTCGAACTGTGCCTCGGTAAACCCGACGCCGTTGTCCTGGATGGCGAGCCGGTGGAAGGGAAGGGAGGGAGAACTGCGGTACGTGATCCAGATCTTTTTCTGGGGCTTGGAATAGGCGATACCGTTTGCGATCAGGACCTCGATAACCCGCGAGAGTTTCTGCCGGTCTGCCTCGAACGTGATACCCGCCGGAATATCGACGGCGATATCTGCCATGAGGGCATATCCCCCCGCAGCGATCACGGAAGTCACCATTTCCTTTACGGAAAAGACCGAGTATTCCAGCCCGGTCTCCTCCTCTTCGAGCACGGAGAGTTCCAGCATGTGGTTGATGATCTGGCGCTCGCTGTCCACGCTCTTTGCGCACTGTTCGAGGATCTTCCGTGTCTCGTCGGTAACGCCAAAGGACTTTGGGTCCTGGAGGAGCAGGTTGAGGTAGCCGAGGACCGGCTGGAGGGGTGTCCTGAGCTCGTGGGCGACCGCACGCATCATCTCACGCCGCCGTTCCTTAGTCTGCTCCACCCGCTCGCGGTATTCCTCCCATTCGGTGTTATCGATGACGTTGATGAGGCCGGCAGGATGGTTGTCCCGGACAATCGGGGTAAAGTAGAGCACGGCCCGCCGGACCTCCCCGCTCTTTGTTATGAGGCGGAATTCGGCCCGGTCGGCGGCCGGTGCCGCAGCAGTCCAGCGGCCCGCAAAGACAGCGAACCGCTCCCGGTCTTCCGGCAGGATATTCTCCTGTAAATCCCTGCCTGCGCATTCGCTTGGTTCGTATCCCGTGATCTTTGAAAATTCCGGGTTGGCGAAACGGATGGTGGTACCCTCCGTGATCACGATGCCCGTTGGGGAACTCTCCGTCACCTGCCGGTACTGGACGGAACTGTCGGCAGCCTCCTTTCTTGCACGCTTTTCCGCATCGATGTCGATAACCGAACAGCTGATGATCGTCTCGTCGATCCTGCTCCACGAGAGGTTTGCCCAGTGCGGCTCTTTTGCCTTTGTCGCAAAACAGGTCTCGAAGTTCCTGATATCCTCGCCGGATCCGAGGTTCTCGAAGAATTTCCGCTGGTATTCTCGGGAATAGAACAGGTCGGCAAAGGAGATCTGGGAGAGTTCGGCGGTCGTGTAGCCGAGTACGGCGGCAAGCTGCTGGTTGACCATGGTTATGGAAAACCGGTTCTTGTCAAAGAGTACAATCCCGAGGAGCGAATTCTCGAAGATACTCCGGTACCGGGCCTCGGATATTCGGATCAGGTTTGTGAAATAGGCGACCGCGAGCGCAACGCAGACAAAAAGAACTGCCTGCCCGGTTGCAGACCAGAGGGCGACTGCGTCCGGAAAGAAGTTCACGTACACGAGACATTCGTAGACGATCCCGCAGATGCCCGAAAGGACGATCCCTTTTTTCGGGTAAAAATAAGTCGCATAGAGAATGGGGAAATAGAAGAGCTGGGCATACAGGATGCCGTCGTTTCTTGGAACGGTGACCGCTGCAATGAGGATCGCGCAGAGCGTAAGCGATACGATAACAGAAAACCGTACAATGTCCGTCTGCGTGAACCGCATGCCCCGCAGCGAGAATTCCCTATCCATCTTACTGTGAATTAACTGTAGTACCGTATAAATCTGTCATTATTGTTTGGACAGATATTAACACAAAATGGACAAAAAGAGGAATAAAGGAGCGGTTATGCGGCCAGCGGCCGGAGTTTTCCGATGACTGCCTGCACCTGTTCGACCGCTGTCCCGATATAAGCGTCCGGAGAGAGGAGAGCTGCGATCTCGGCCTGCGAGCAGAAACGGAGAATTTCCTGGTCTTTCCCGAGCACGTCTGCGAGCGGCCGGCTCTCGGCGAGGGCCTGCATGCTTGCGAGCCGGATGCGCTCGTGGGCGTCCTGCCGGTTCATGCCCCGGCGGGTGAGGTCGATCATCACGGATTCGGCCATGTTAATCCCGTGGAGGAAGGCAAGGTTGCGCCGGATGGCGGCCCGGTTGATCACGAGGTTGTCGAGCACGGTCGTCATGAGCCGGATGCAGTGGTCGGCAAGGATCGATGCTTCGGGGAAGAGTACCCGCTCGCAGGAGGAGTTCGTGAGGTCGCGCTCGTCCCAGAGGGTGTTGTTCATGAGCGCCGGTTCGACTGCCGCCCGCACGATCCGGGCCAGGCCGCAGACCTGCTCGGACTTGATCGGGTTCCTCTTGTGCGGCATCGTGGAAGACCCGACCTGCTTTGCGCCAAACGCCTCTTCTACTTCCCCGATCTCGGTGCGCTGGAGGCTGCGGATCTCGACCCCGATCTTGTCGAGCGTTGTTGCCACGTTTGCAAGGAACATGAAGTATTCCGCGTACCGGTCCCGGGAGATCACCTGGTTGGAGACATCGACCGATGAGAGTTTGAGGATCTCCATCATCGTCTTCTGGACGGCTATTCCTTTCGGGCCGATTGCGGCCTGCGTCCCGACCGCACCGGTCATCTGGCCGACCGCGACCCGCGGGCGCAACTCTTCGAGCCGTTCGATATGCCGTCCGACCTCGCTTGCCCAGATGGCAAACCGGAGGCCGTAGGTGGTCGGAACTCCCTGCTGGCCGTGCGTGCGTCCCACTGCGACAAGCGTTGTGGTCTCCCCGGCCCGTTTGAGCAGCACCCCTAAAAGCCGGCGCAGTTTTGCATCGATCAGGTCAAGGGCCTGCGCGAGCTGGAGGCCGGTTGCCGTGTCGAGGATATCGTTTGAGGTCGCGCCGTAGTGCACCCACCGCCCGGACTCTCCCGTTACTTCGGAGACTGCCTTTACGATTGCCATCATGTCGTGGCTGATCTCCGCCTCGATCTCCTTTGCCCGGGCAAGGGACGCCTTTTTTGCATTCTGTGCGATCTCGTCTGCCGCTGCCTGCGGGATAAGTCCGTGCGCCGCTTCGGCCTGCGCGAGCGCAACCTCTGCGGCAACGACGCAGGAAAACCGGTTCTCTTCGTTCCAGACGCTGCGCATCTCCGGTGTGCCGTACCGGAACTCGATCGGGTGGACTGCCATGCAGAACAGTTGGGTTGTGCGGGAATATAGCGGTTGAGGATCGAAATGAGAAAGGGTGGAGGGAGCCAGCCCCCCACCCCCTCCCCCCT
>JAQWDG010000006.1:0-14264 GCA_028705545.1 Methanoregula sp.
CGGGAGACTTTTGCGAGGAGCTGGCCTTTCTGGTGGTAGGCTTCGGCATTCCCCGGGTCTTCGCTGATCGTCCGGTCGAATTCATGGATCGCGTCCTCGTTCTTTCCCAGTTTTGCAAGGGCAAACCCCTTCTGGTACACGGCATCGGCATAATCCGGGCGGATGCTGAGCGCCCGGTCGAACGCGGATACCGCATCGGCAAACCTGCCAAGGCCCGCACATGCAACACCTGCCTGGAAGGCAGCCGAGGCGCACCCGGGATCGATCTCCAGCGTCTGCAAAAAGGCATCGATTGCTTCTTCCTGCCTCCCGAGCCGGGACAGGGCAATGCCTTTGAAATACGCCGATCCGGCATGGCTGTCGTCCTGTGCAAGAAGCCGGGAGAATATGTCAAGCGCTTCCTCGTACTCGCTTAAGGAGATACAACAGACGGCTTTCCCGTACAGCGCATCGGTGTTCTCCGGTTCGGCCGCGATCACCCGGTCGAAGTCCGCTGCCGCTTCCCGGAACTTTTCCCGGTGCTGGTTGGATTTTCCCCGGATAAAGAAGACCCTGATATTGGTCGGGTCGATCTCGGCAGCCTTGTCAAGGGCGTACGCTGCATCTTCGTACCGGTCCAGCTCAAAGAGCGAGAACCCTTTGTACTGCCATGCGTCTGCGGTAAGGGGATTTAGGGAGATTGCCTGGTCCAGCGATACAACGGCGTCGGCGAAGTTCCCGTCGCGGTACTGGGCGATGCCCTTGATGATCCAGATGTCGGCATGGTCGGGCTCGGCGTCGAGGAAGTGCTGTGCTGCTTCGGCAGCTTCGGGATACCGTTCGAGTTTTGCAAGGATGAAGGTCCGGTAGTACCAGACCCATGCATCGGAGGGGTCGAGGGAATATGCCCGCTCAAACGCATCCAGGGCGTCGTCGAACCGGCTGATCTCGTAGAGGGAGATCCCCATGTTATAGTAGGCTTTCGAGTAATCGGGAACAAGTTCGATGGCCTTGTCATAGGCAAGGATGGCGTCCTCGTGGCGGCCGAGGTCTGCAAGGGCGATCCCCTTGTTGTAGTAGACTTTTGCATGGGAGGGATCGATGGTGAGCGCATGGTCGTACGCGGAGATGGCGTCCTGGAACCTCCCCAGTTCGTAGAGCGAGATACCCTTGAGGATCCAGGCTTCGGCATTATCGTACTTGAGCGCGATCAGCCGGTCGCAGGTTTCGAGCGCCTCTTTGTTCTTTCCCATCTGGGCGAGGGTTGCGGCCTTGTTGTACCATGCGTTGATATCGGAGGGGTCGAGCGCCAGCGCGCTGTCGTAGGACTCCACGGCAGCGTCGTACTTGCCGAGGTCGTACTGGGCGATACCCTTGAAATAATGGGCCTTTTGCAGTCTCGGGAACAGGGTAAGCGCCCGGTCAAACATGACCACGGCTTCCTGGTACCTGCCGAGATCGTAAAGTTCGATGCCCTGACGCATCAGTGCTTCAGCGTCACTCCTGCTCATGGATAGTTATCGCTCCCTCGTTGGCGTGAATATTCATCCGGCCCCTGACGACAGTATATATGCGTTTTGAAAACGCGGCATATACTCTTTCCGGTATATATATGTGTACCACTATTTATGAATGCTATTTTTATGGACCGGCAGTGTGACAGTCCGATCGCGGCGCGGGTATCAGATTGCCCGGAGGAGAGTATAGATCTTTCCTTTGACTCCTTTTTTAATCTTGTCCGGGCACTCGCTTGTCCGGGCAGCCGGTTTACCCGGCAGGATCCCTTGCCTGTCCGTCCGGTTTTTTGGACCGGACCTGCAAAATCCGGTTGTCAGTTGTCTATCTGATTATCAGATGATCATTTGATTATCAGATATACATCTGACAAAAATCCGGTCGTTCACGCCGGACGATTTTTGGGAGGGGGTAGGGGGTATCCTCTTTTTTAAAAAAACCGGCCCGCGGGAATTTTTCCTGTGGGGGGAGGGTACCCCCCACCCCCCGGCCGTTTTTCTTGTGCGGGCCCCCTGGGCCGTAAAGGATCGTCCGGATTATGCCGGGCTGGGTCTGCCGCGGACGAATTTATTTCCCGATCCAGCCCAGTTTTTCCTTCACGTGTTGTGTCTCGTCCTGCGCTTCGCACCCGGGCCGGCGCGGCTGGATTACGATGGTCAGCGCGTCCTTAAGGGCGATACCCGGAGCGCCTTTCCTGCCCTTGCAGAGGATATAATCGCCGTTGAACCGGTGGAGCGCCTTGACAAAGGTGTTGACGATCTTTTCCCGGTCGCAGAGGTCGCGCTTTTTTAGTTTCATAAGGTGCTCGAAGAGCGAAAGATCGATGAGGGTCGAGGCCATCCACCCGATCTCGCAGGTGTACCCGAAGATCCATGCAATCCGGGAATTTTTCGTGGTGGAGATGAAATCCCCGATATTGTTGCCCACGCTGCACGAACCGATGACCACGCCTTCGATATTGGAGTAGTTCGCCGCCGTCTGCACGGCTTTGAACATCGCGGGGATCTTCATGCCCGTCTTTGCCTTGAGCCCGCCAATCCGTTTACCGGTCCCGTGCGCGGCGACATAGAGGAACAGCCGGTCCTCGCGGGTGTTGGTGAGGTCGTCGGAGAGCGCCCGTTTAAAACCGTTTTTTTCATAGAAGTTCGAGTAGTAGATATTGAAATCGCCCCGGTAACTTTCAAGCCCTTCCAAAAACGAGAGGACCGACGGGCGTTTAGGTTTTTGTTCGGGAGTCCACCATAATCCTTCAATCACCATCAGTGCGGTATTGCTCACCAGTATTCACCTCCGCAGATTACCGGATTACCGGGTGCCGGCCCGGTGTCCTGCATCACCCGGTTTGTCCACGGGGATATTGTTTTAAATATACTTCAAGCCTGTCATCTGCCCGTACCTGCTGTGGCGATTCCCGAATACAGGTACTTTTGTTCGGTCCGTGGCATCATTTTATTGCCTTCAAAGCGAGGCATTATGTAAACAACCGGGAACATTCGTCGCCATGATGCCAGATACTCTGCTACCGGACAACTGCGATTCCCCGGAATCGCCCGAAACACCGGTAAACAAGCCTGCTGCTTCTCATGAAGAACCCGGTTCTTCCGGGAAGGATCCTGTTTCCCGTGGGCTGACGCTTGAGCAGGTCATCGACATGACCGGGGAGCTCGAACACTTAAACGAGCTCGTATTGATCAGGCTGGAACGGTCCGGCGGTTTTACCGGTACGGAAGCCTATTTTAAGACCGTTCACCCGGTCCTCGACATGCTGGAGATCGAGATCCGGGTGAAGTGCACGCAGGACACGACATCAGGACAGATGAAGTGCATTATCCAGGACTGGATCGACCGGGAGATCCGGGAACTCAGGTAGCTGCCCGACCTGTTTTCCCGGAGAAATGCCGTGCGAAAAAAATCCGTTTCCCTGTGAAGAATGCTAAAAAAATGGGTTGTTTTCAGTATTTTTTTTGGTTATATCAGGCCGGTTGCCCATGCCCACATATTGTGGACGCCGGTTGAGATGACGACTACCGGATCGATATGGAGCAGCGGGAAGATGAAGATGAAGTACAGGATCGTCCCGAGCAGGCTCCCGAGGTTGGCAAGGGCTGCCACGAGAACGACCTTGAAGAGCGGGACGCGTGCCATCTCGCCGATGGATTCCGCCTCGTAGATCTTCCGGAAATCCGATACCGGGGGTTTCCTTACCCGTGCTTCTACATAGGCAGCGATCCAGCCCGCGTGGAGCATGGGGTTGAGCGATGTCATCCATGCGACCCCGAAACAGGTCAGGGCCGAATACGGATGGCCGCCGGCAAGGAGGGTAAAGGAAGCGGCGAGCACGCCGTGTATCAGGACCCAGAAGAGGAGGGCATAGAGGAGCACGGTCCAGCCGACACCGGAGAATGCAATGGCGGCAAGCAGGAATGCAAAGAGCCCGGTGACGGCAAACCCGAAGATCTTTCCCCAGGGAAACGATTTTGGTTCGCGGTTGAGCGTGTCGAACGGCGGCAGGGTAGTCGGGTTCTCTACGTAGCCGGTGATACCATGGCGGTGGCCGGCGCCGACGATTGCAAGGATGCGGCCCTCGGGGCGCTGGACTTTTAACAGGATGAGCTGATGGGCGATGAACGCGTCCCGTTCATCGATTAAGGCCCGGGCTCCGTTGGGGGAGAACTTGCGGAACTCTTCCATGACCGCATCGATCACGTTCTGTTCCTTGAGGGACTCGATGTCGAGTTCTTCACCCTTGCTGACCTCCGCGATGGAAAAGACAAGGGCAAATACCATCTTGATCTTCTCGATGATGCCCATCGATTTCCAGAACCGCAGGAGCGTGAGCCGGATGTCGCGGTCCACGAGTGCAATGGGGATGTTGCGGCTTTCGGCTTCGGCAATCGCCGCTTTCATCTCTGCGCCGGGTTCAACGCCGACATCGACGCCGATCTTACGCTGGAGGTAAGAGAGGAGCCACTGGACAAGAAGCGAGTTGAAGTTTTTAACTTCCAAAACATCGTTTACGGTCGGGTCGCGTGCCTGTTTTTTTAAAGCGGAAAACCGGCCGGGGTCGAGTTCTATGGCAACAACATCGGGTTTGAACTCCTCAATTGCTGCCCGGACTTCATCGACGCTCTTCTGGGAGACGTGTGCGGTTCCGACGATCTTTAACTCAGCCATCTGTCACCGTATTTCATCAATACTGGGTTGTTATCCTGTTTAATGGGTGTGGTGGCCGGTTACGGGGGTCCGTCCATAAAATAAGGACCGGACGGGCAGGTTTAGTTCTGCCCTTTTTCGGTCTCTTCCGGAACCAGGCCGGAAAATCCCGGTTCGCTGCACTGGTGGGTCCAGTCTCCCACCGGCAGCTCCTTTTTGAACCGGGGCCAGAACCGGGCGGCAAGTGCCGCAAGAATGAAGATCCCGATAGTGACAAGCACGATTGCCCCCCCGGAAGCGATGTTATACGAGAATGAGAGCTGGAGTCCCACGACAACCGAGACTACGGCAAAGGCAAGCGCGGCAAGGATGGTCTTTTTAAACGGCAGCCGGAGCTGGAGTGCGGCAATCGCCGGGATCACCATGAGGCTGGAGACCAGGAGGACGCCGACAAGACGTGTTGCCACGACTACCGTAAGACCGACA
The DNA here is from genome assembly GCA_028705545.1 of Methanoregula sp. GTDB lineage: Archaea > Halobacteriota > Methanomicrobia > Methanomicrobiales > Methanospirillaceae > Methanoregula. Next base: position 5,134 of record JAQWDG010000006.1, read on the forward strand.
AGGACCGTAAAGAGGATCTCAAGAGCTGTCACCGGCATCCCGGCAACGCGGGCAAAATCCGGATCGAGCGTGATCCCGATCCACTCCTTCCAGAGCAGGATGAGGATTGCAAGGACAAGGATGCCCAGGCCTGCGGCAAGGTAGACATCGGTATCGGTGATCCCGAGGATCGTCCCGAACAGGTAGGAGAGCAGGTCGGCCGGGGCGGACTGCGCCATACTGATAAGGACGACACCAATGGCAAGCCCTGCGGAGAAGAGGACGGCAATGGCTGCGTCCGATGCCACCCGGAGACGTTCGAGAGCGTGGATCCCGAACGCTCCGGCAATAACCGATGCGACCGCAGTATAGAGCGGGTAGATTCCCGTCCAGAACCCGAGCGCGATGCCGCCGAATGCGACATGGCCGAGGCCGTCCGAGATGAGCGAGAGCCGGCGCAGCACGATAAAGACGCCGAGGCTCGCGCAGGTGACGGCAACGATAAGCCCGCCCACAAACGCCCGCATGCCGAATTTGAACATTAAAAACTCTAACACCATGACTGCCTCACTGGTTTCCTGCCTGTACCATCAGGTCCCAGAGCCCTTTCGCGCCAAGTTCGCGGGCCGGCCCGTCGTACATGACCCGGTGGTGCAGAAAGACGATCCGTTCCATCATCTGCGAGAGCTCGGTGAGATCGTGGAGGATGATGAGGATCGTGATCCTGTGCGTTTTGTGGAGATGGGAGAGCAGGGCGTAGAACTCCTGTTTGCTCTTTGCATCTACGCCGTTCGTGGGTTCGTCGAGGGCAAGGATGTGGGGGTTTCCCACGAGTGCCCGGGCGATGAGAACCCGCTGTTGCTGGCCGCCGGAGAGATCCGAGAAGAGTTCCCCGGCAATTTTGTTGAGGCCGGCTTCCCCGATTGCCTTTTCCACGGAGTCACGTTCTTTCTGGCCCGGCCGGGAAAAGATACCGTTCTGGCCGTATGTCCCCATCTCGATCACTTCGCGGACGGTGACCGGGAACTGCTGCTGCCTGAGCACTGGCTGCTGCGGGACATACCCGATGCAGGGCCGGCACGGCGATCTTCCCTGGCATTCTCCCATGTGGCAGGTGAACTGCACGCATCCCTTTGCCGGGGAGAGCAGGCCGACAAGGATCTTTAAGAGCGTGGTCTTGCCCGAACCGTTCGGCCCGGCAATCCCGACGAACTCTTCCTGGCGGATATCAAGCGAGATGTCCTCAAGGACCGGATCCGCGCCGTACGAGAAACTGACATTTTTTACCGTCAGGCATACCGGCCTGCTGTCCGTAGTGTCTACTGGCATTGAAGGGTCTGCCTCATCTGCTGGAGGTTGTTTTCCATTATGGCTACATAATCGTTATCCTGAAGAGTGAGCGTTCCTGCAGGTAATACTTCCATGGTGGTATACGGGTAGAGGGGAAGGTCGAGCTCCGTTGCAACGGACTGGCTCAGTGCTTCGACTTCATCGGTCTCGGCAATGACACCTTTTACATTATCGGCTTTTGCCGTGCCGAGGATTGCCGCCATCTGCTGGACCGAGGGTTCGGCATCGGGACTTAAGCCGGTGATCGAGAGTGCTGTCAGGTTATAGGCCGCTGCCTGGTAGTTGAGGAATGCGTGGGAGGTAAGGAAGGTCCGTGTCGTACAGTTCGAGAGCCCGGTCTGGTATTCTTCATCCAGTTTTTTTAACCGCTCTTCGTAAGCTGCGGCATTTGCACGGTAATCCGAAGCATTTGTCGGGTCTGCTGCCGAGAGCTTTTCTGCGATATCCTCCACGTAGTATTCAGCGAGCTGCGGGGAGAGCCAGATATGCGGGTCCTGCTCCGGATCCGGGAACGACGGATCGTCCGCTTTCATCTGCGCAAATACCGGGGAGGGGACGGCATCAAAAAACGAGGCCCGGACGATCCCCGGGTTCGCTGCCGCAGCGAGGCGGTCTGCCCATGGTTCCATAAAGGGCCCGTCATAGAAAAGGATCTTTGCGTTCTGGAGTGCGATTGCATCGTTTGGCGTGGGTTCGTATTCATGGGGTTCGGCGCCCGCAGGAAGGATCTGTGTCACAATTGCATGGTCCCCGGCAACCGGTTTGACCAGGAGCGTGATGGGACGAAACGAGGTGACGACCTGGAGCCTGCCGTCGCTGTTTCCGGATGCCGATGACGATCCGGCAGGATGGCTGAGCGCAATATACGCGATCGCAGCAATGACGATCACTGCAAGGACAGCAATGGCAATATAGAGGGTGTTTCGTTTATCCGGCGTATTTTTTTGGGTTCGATCGGGTGATGGCTGCATTTTTCCTCAAAGGATTACTCGTGATGGATTTGTCGGGTTAATCCGCGATGCAATATCGCAGGGGAATCCTATAAGGGTTATGAAAAAGTTGGGCACACCCCAAAAATGGGTTTCAATATTTAACGAACCGGGTCTTTTTTGATCACTCATTCCCTAAAAAAAACGGGGGCGTCCGGGATATACTCTCCTTTAAAACCGATCAACCGGCCGGCTCCCGGGCAAGGCACCCGTCGTCATGCGTGATCTCGCCGCATACTCCCTGGCCCGGGTGTCCCATGGCCGCGCAGATCCGGTCCACGGCATCTTTTGACACATAACTTTCGAACCGTTTTGCCTCCTCGCACGCCTGCTCGTGGGAAAAACCGTAATGCGTAAGCATGAGGCTGAGGATCCGGTGCCTTTTTACCAGGTACCTCGCATATCTCTGGCCTTCTGCGGTCAGGCAGATGCCATGGTACGGCTCGTGGGAGAGGAGCCCGGTCTTTGCAAGCTCCGCAATCGTTTTTGTGATCGTGGAGGGGTCGACGCCGAATTCGCCGGCAAGATCCGTTGTCCTTACGCGACCCCCTTTTTCGGCAATGAATTTGAGATACCTTACCTTCTGTGCCGACAGTTCCCGGCCGTCACTGATCTCCATGATCGTATTCTTGTCCTGATCGGGAAATAATGTTTGGTATGTGCCCAAATTTCCGCGATTTTTTCCTGAAAATTCTCCGGGTTTAAACAATGTTTTTGATATTATCTTGGAAATAAAAACGTCCGGTTGCTTTGAAAAAGTAAGTTATATTTACTTTAAACAAGTAAAATTGTGCGATAAATTATGCATATTATGGAAGGATTCCTGCCATGGCAATGGTGCCTTGTATGGTGGATTATCGCCATCCCGTTCATTGTCATGGGTGTACTGGAACTAAGAAAACTGCTTAAACAGGACCGGGAATATCTCCCGCTGCTCGGCGTCTGCGGTGCGTTTATCTTCATCTTATCCGCACTCAAACTGCCTTCGGTCACCGGCAGCTGTTCCCACCCGACCGGGACCGGCCTCTCGGTAATGTGTTTTAAGCCGTACATCACTGCGGTGATAGGATTTGTCGTCCTGCTTTTCCAGGCGCTCCTCCTCGCACATGGCGGCCTGTCTACCCTCGGGGCAAACATGGTCTCGATGGCGATTGGCGGCCCGATTGTCGGGTACCTGGTATACAAACTGCTTAAGAACACCTCGGTCAATATATTCGTCACGGTATTCTGCGTTGCAGCCGTAGCGGATATCATCACCTATGTCATCACCTCGTTTGAGCTCGCTGTCGCCTACCCGGCCGCAGTCGGAGGCATCGCTGCATCGTTTGGCGCATTCTTTGCAATCTTTGCAATTACCCAGGTGCCGTTGTCCATCCTCGAAGGCCTTGTCCTTGCACTGGTCTTTAAGTATATTCTCGAACTCAAACCGGATGTCATCGAGAAACTGGGTGTTTTCTCAAAGGAACAGATCGACAAGGCACTCGGCACACCCGATGCAGCCCCAAAAAAGGTGTGAGCCATGTTCGAACACAGGAAACTGGAGATACTCACGCTTATTGGCGTGATCGTATTTGTCGTCCTTTTCATGTACGTCAGCAGCCAGTCGGGACACGAGTTTTCCGGATCGGACGATGTCGGGTCCGAGAAGATTGCGGAACTGACCGGTAAGCCGGTCGATTCGTTCACACCCTTAATCCCGCAGTACGAACCGCCCAGTGGCGAGATCGAATCGACCCTCTTTGCCCTCCAGGCAACCTTTGGGGGAGTTATCGTTGGACTCGTGATCGGGTACTGGCTGGGCCAGAAAAAACGTCCGGAGCGTGCCTGAGACCCGATGTTTGAAACACTGCTGGATGACGCCGCACAGAATAATGCGTTCCGGCACATCCACCCGGGAACCAAGATCCTCCTTGGTCTTGGTTCCCTGGTTATTTGTCTTGTATCGCCGACACCGGTTGTCCCGGTGCTGTCGGGCCTCATACTCAGTATGGTCCTTTTAGTTCCCGCCCGCATTCCCGCGAGGATTTACGGGGAACTCCTTCTCGCACCGGTGGTCTTTTCCGTCTTCAGCATTGTTGTCCTGTTATTCATGCTCGGCGGCGGGGACGTGGTATGGGAGTTTTCCCCGGTGCCGTGGATACACCTAACGATAACAACGAACGCTATACACCAGTCCGTCCTGATCCTGTCCCGGGTCTTCGGGTGCATGGTATCCCTGTTCTTTATCGCACTGACCATCCCGATGACCGATCTCTTCAACGTGATGAAGCGTTGTCGTGTCCCGGTCGAACTCATCGACCTGATGATGATCATGTACCGGTATATCTTCATCTTCTACGATCAGGCAAAGGAGATCTGGCAGGCACAGAAGATGCGGCTGGGGTACCAGCGGCCAAAGGAATCGATCCATTCGTTTTCCATGCTCTGCGGGATGCTCTTTATCTCCAGCTGGATTGCGGGTGAGGATATAGTCCGCGCGATGGATTGCCGGTGTTATAACGGGATCATGCCCTCGCTTGACCCGATGGAACCGGTACGGATGCAGTCTTTTATTCCGGTTGTCCTGTACCTTTCCGGGCTCGGCGGGATCTTAGTGGCAATAACAACAGGAATTGTGGTTTTTTCATGAAGGTCATACTGGAAGCACGGGATGTAAGTTACCATTACCCGGGAGACCGCGAGGCCATCAGGGGCATCAGTTTCCATGTGAAAAAAGGTGAAAAAGTAGCCCTCGTGGGCCCCAACGGCGCCGGGAAATCCACGCTGCTACAGATGTTCAACGGGATGATCCGCCCGGGTAAAGGAACGATCCTTTTCGATAACGAACCGATCCGGTACGATGCATCCTCCCTGCGCCAGCTCAGGAAACGGGTGGGCTACGTAATGCAGAACGCAGACCGCCAGATCATTGCCCCGACCGTGTATCAGGATGTTGCATTCGGGCCGGCAAATCTCGGTTACGATGAAAAGGCCATCCATGAGGCGGTTGCACTGGCGCTTCGCCAGGTAGGTATGGCCGGATTCGAACGGCGCCCTCCTCACCATCTCTCCGGCGGCGAAAAAAAGAAGGTGGCAATTGCCGGCGTTCTTGCCATGGACCCGGACATTCTCGTGTTCGATGAACCGACAAGCGGGCTGGACCCGTCAGGTTCGGAAGACCTCATGGAACTGCTCGAAGAGCTCAACCACGAGGGCAAGACCATTTTTATATCGACCCACGATGTCGAGCTCGCGTACCCGTGGGCGGACCGGGTCATCCTCCTTCTTGACGGGGAGATCCTGGAAGAGAATGTCCCGGCAGTGGCATTCGGGGACCCCGAACTGGTCCGCAAGGCGCACCTTTCTGTGCCGATCCTCCTCGAACTATCGCAGGAGCTCGGGCGCCGCGGGTTTGCCCAGCCGGAACAAAAACCCCGCAGCGTTCTTGACATGATCCATATTCTTGAAAACCTGTTGCAGCATAAGACCTGCTGCCATCCGTCGCCGGGAACAATCTCGGTTTTCAATGTGGATGAGGGCGATCTTTCGTCCGTTTCGGTGTGGATGCAGGCCCGTCCCGGCATCTGTATAGGGGCGATGGGCACCCGGGCAAAAATGTGCGCAGCAAAGGAGAACCTCACCCTTGCATTCACGTACGGCGTGATCGACAAATGCATTCTTCGTGCCCTGCGTGGACAGGATTCGCTGATCCTGACAACAAATGCCATGGCAGCCCGGGTCGGAGCCCGGGTTGAGGCGTACTGCAAAGAGAGCGGCACAACGATCTGCGTTATCCCTTTAATGAGCGATTCCGACACTGGTTCCCGGGAATGATCCGTATAATGGTTTAATGCCTCTTATCAGACCGTCGGAAAGGATATCATCCGTGTGGAGCATCTCTTTTATGATCGAATATCTTGAACATTTATTAAAAGTAAATCTGTTCACACCTGTTTTGCAGATTTGCATAAAATATGCGTAATCCTTTGGTATTTTTCAATAAAACGCAAGGATCTTGCGTTGTCAGTGTACAAAACATTTTATATAATTAGTGTAACCATCAGTTATGAAAATTTCAGGGACTGCCCGGAACGGAGCACCTTATCTCCCGGTACATGGCCGGTATGGTGAGCTGACCCTTTTGCAGGTGCTTATCTTCACCGGTGTCCTTGCATTTCTCTTCCTGCTGGATATCACCACTACCCAGGCAATCCTCGGGATGGGCGGGGTTGAGCTCAATCCGCTTATGGCAGGAGTGGTTACGTTCCCGCTTCTCCATGTGATCATCAAATGCGGGATTTTACTGCTGGTGATCCCGATAGCATTGATCGCAGAGTCAAAAGTACGGGGAGCCGGTGTTGCACTCTATGCAATCCTGATCGTTATGTATACGGCGGTAACGTTCAACAACATCACCGTGCTTCTCCCCCACATCGTGCGGGTAGTTACCGGTTGACCTGACCACTCACTCTTTTTCGATGGAGTGATATCGGGACATGTATCCGATAGAGGATCCCTGCCGTTACCAATCCCTGAAAATACCCGGCTACGTATGGCAGCACACCGGGCAGCCGGTACTGAAAATTAAAAAGAAGAAAATGAAGAGAATCAGGCTTTTTTCTCTACCAGCTCTACTTCGATACCACCGATCTTGCCGGCAAAGATGTTGTACAGGAACGCCATGATGGCTCCGCAGATAAATGCCATGATCCCGAAGATGATCGGGAAGACAATAATTGAGAGCAGGCCGAGTGTCGTCGCTCCCGGCATATCGAAAGAAGCCCCGATGGCAGAACCGAGAATGGCAAACAGGATGCCATAGAGAAGGCCGAAGATAATACCGAACAATGCATGGATCTTTGCCCATGACATGATTTCAACGCTCTTGATTTCCATCATGTAACTACACCTTGTGAACCGGTGTGCGGGTAAGGGTAAAAAGTCTTTTGAAGTGTAATCTGACAGGTTTTTTAATAAATTGCCGTGTCCGGGATTGCCAATCGCCAAAACCTGTTATGTATTTATCCCCAATTTTTCAATATAGTACCCGATACTGGATAAGCCCGTGATCTCATGGCAGGAAAAGCAACAACTCTCAAGCAGGAGGCGCCGCTTGTTTCCGGAACGGAATACGCATTTGCCCAACGGATGCAGAAGACACCGAAATCGTTTATCCGTGAGATCCTCAAGGTAACGGAGAATCCGGAAATTATCTCGTTTGCCGGCGGGCTGCCCAATCCCGAACTGATCGATGTCGACGGGATTGCGCAGGCGGCAAAAGAGGTGTTTGAAAAAGACGGCCGGACGGCACTCCAGTACTCGACAACCGAAGGGTACCCGGCACTGCGCCGGTTTATTGCAGAACGGTACAAAAAACGGCTTGGAATGGAGATCTCCCCTGACGAGATCCTGATCACGAACGGGTCGCAGCAGTGTCTCGATCTCATCGGCAAGATCCTCGTCAATCCCGGGGACCGGGTAGCCATAGAACGACCCGGGTACCTCGGTGCCCTCCAGGTGTTTTCCCTGTACGAACCGGTCTTTGTCCCGATCGATCTCCGAAACGACGGTCCGGATCCGGAGGCGTTTAAGGCTGCTATTTGCAAGGAGTCTCCGAAACTTTTCTATTGCATCCCCAACTCACAGAACCCGTCGGGGATTACGTACTCTCCGGAACAGCGGCAGGTATGTGCGGAGATCCTGAAAGGACACCGTACAATTGTTGTCGAAGACGATGCCTACGGGGAGCTCCAGTTTTCGGGAACAGCATATCCCCCGATGAAAAAACTGCTGCCGGATCAGACAATTCTCACCGGCTCGTTTTCCAAGATCCTTTCCCCCGGGATGCGCATGGGATGGGTCTGTGCCCCTAAAAAGATCATGGAGCAGCTGGTGATCGCCAAGCAGGCATCGGACCTCCATTCGAATTATCTCTCGCAGAGGATCGCCTCGCAGTACCTGGAAACGAACGATATCGATGCGCACATCAAAAAGATACGTGCTGCATACAGCATGCAGAGGGACTGCATGGTCGGTGCACTGGCAGGAGAGATGCCCGCCGGTATCACCTGGACGTGCCCTGAGGGCGGGATGTTTGTCTGGGTTACGCTCCCGGCAGGGATTTCCGCCATGGACGTTTTTTCTGCCGCATTAAAAGAACAGGTCGCCGTTCTGCCGGGTATCCCGTTCTATGTCGATGGCGGAGGAACCGATACGCTCCGCCTGAACTTTTCCAATGCGAGCCCGGAGCGCATCCGTGAAGGTGTCCGGCGCCTCGGAAAGGTGATCCGGTCGCTCCGGTGAGTTTTGGCCAGAACTTTACCGATTTTCTTTTAACCGTTCCATACATCCCCGTGCGGCGCTGTACCCGGTAGAAAATGCCGCCTGGAGGTTGTATCCCCCGGTATCGCCATCGATATCGAGCACTTCCCCGGCAAAGAAGAGTCCCGGGACGATACGCGATTCCATGGTCTTTGGGTCTACTTCTTTTAAGGCAACGCCGCCCCGGGTCACCATTGCAACAGAAAAGTTCCCAAGCGCTTTTACGGTAAGCGGGCATCCGGTCAGCAGATCGGACAGTTTTTTCCGCGAGGCTGCGGGAAGATGGGCGCCGGTGCAGTCCGGAGGAATACCGGCAAGGTGGATAAGCGATTCAACCAGACGCTCGGGTATCCCTGTGTGGGAGACAAGGGTTTTTACCAGTCGGGTCGGGTTTTTCTGCACCAGATCGATGAGCGCTCTTTCCATGGTTTCCCGCTGTACCGGCCCGGCAAATGCGAGCCGTATCACATCCCCCGCCCGGATATCCCGGGAGCAGTCAAGGATACCCGGGCC
>JAQWDG010000006.1:14364-29027 GCA_028705545.1 Methanoregula sp.
GCCGTACCGGGAAAAAAAGTCCCTGATGTTGCCGCTGTGGGTGATGTTGCACTGGCCCGTGCCCGATATACAGAGTTTCTCCCCGGGCTGCGGGTTTTTTTCAAGGATGAGAACTTTTGCCCCGGATGCCGCAGCGTGGATGGCGCAGAAAAGGCCCGCCGGCCCCGCCCCGGTTATAGCAATATCATAAGAAGAGGTCTGCGCCTGCATGGTGATCCCAGGTTAATCCGCAAAGCCGGTATAATATGGCCGGTTTGTATCCCCGGAACTGTTTGCCGGGTAAAGGTAAATACCCGGTATCTCCATCCACAGGGTAACGGGGTTCTGTCATATTAACTGATATGCCAGAATACCCCGACACCTGAGACACCGGTTACCGGCACCGTGTCCGGAACCATTCCGCATAGTGCCGGCGCAGTTCCTCGGATTCCTCAGGGGAAAAATCCTTCTTTTTATGGGTGTGGAGGTGTTTCTCCATCTGTTTTATGATATGCTCCGCGTCGCGGTAATCCTCCACGTCGAGATAGGCAGGCACTTTTGCCACTTCGTAGGCATGTCCGCATACCGGGCAGAGCTTCCATTTCTGGAACCGGTCTACATAGGTAAACGTCCTGCACCCCGGGCACCGGAGGATGAGGTACATAAACAAGTGGTGATGCGTGTATCCATTATAAAAATATATGGATACATGAGCACTGTACGCAACTTCAAAAGAGACATGCCCGCGGGTTACGTGTAATGGGGGATAACCCTAAAAAATCCGTGAGATCGATCGGACCGATCAATTTTTTTGCAGAGCGGTAAGTGGTGGAAGAGGGGAACCTTCGATCAGTGCAGGGAAGGGGGTAGCCCCGGCAAATGATCAGGATCGGTCGGTCCGGCCTATCATTGAGTACGATCGGACCGATCATTCCGTGTCGTCTGAACGTTCAATGGAAACAGAGGTTTTGGCACTGGAACAAATAAGGTCGACCCGACCGATCTCTGATATCGATCGGTCCGACCGGTTTTTTTACTGATGGGCAAACGGGGGGAGGGGGGCGACCGGTTTTTTTAAAGGTCGGGGTGATCGCTCGATCTCTTTTGGAATTTTTGGAAATAGTAGGGAAGTTTTCCCGAAATAGTACGGCAGGCCCCGGGATTTTTATTGTTGGTACAATGTTTTTCCCGGACAGGGATTTCTTCAGAGCCCTGTGCAGGTACACGGGAAAACTCTCCTGGAACTGCGGGAGAAAAAGCCAAACGAAATCCCTATATCGGGCAATTGCCTCATAGAACCGGTAATATGGAAAATATTATTGTTACCGGCATCCGGGGCCTGCCGCTCATAAAAAAGGGAGACAATATTGCTGCCTTGATCTGTGAAAAGGTGAGTATGGAAGACGGCGATATCATTTCCATTGCATCAACGGTATATTCAAAGGCAGAGGGGCATACCCGGGCCCTGTCCGGGATCAAACCAACGGAACGTGCAACGAGGCTCGGAAAACTTAACGGGGAAGACCCCCGTTTTGTCCAGGCCGTGCTCGATGCATCAAAGGATATCCTCCTGGAGCAGCCGTTTATCATGTCCGAACTTCCCTGGGGGCATATCGGGGTCAGGGCCGGGGTGGACCAGAGCAATATCGATGACGGCATGGTAATCTTCCTCCCGCCGGATCCCATGAAAGCGGCAAAGGACGTGCGGGAACGTATAGAACAGATCACCAAAAAGAAGGTCGGCGTGATCATCACCGATACCTGCGGGCGGTCGTTCCGGCGCGGGCAGACCGGCCATGCCATCGGGTGGAGCGGGTTTACCGCGATCCGTGACTTCCGCGGCGATACCGATCTCTTCGGTCATGAGCTCAAGATCACGGAAGAAGCGGTTGTTGACGAGATCGCAGGGTTTGCAAATTTCGTGATGGGCGAGAGCAACAACGGTGTTCCTGCAGTCCATTTCCGGAACTGCCCGAAATGGACCGGCCACGACAACCTGTACTTCTCCGCGGCAGAGGACATTACCCGGCGGCTGCTCAAGGCACAGTGCCCGAAGTAAGAAAAAAGGAATTTTTCTCCTTATGCAGATGTGGAAAAGAGGATGTTGAAAATAAGTGTGATGATACCGATGACTGCGGCTACCGCCATAATCGTGATGGGGCTGATGTGAATTGCACGTCGGTCCTCACTCTCGTAATAGTTGACGAGACCCGCTGAGGAAAGTAATCTTCCGCCTTGTTTCTTTGCCATATGCAAATATATTTCATTTTTCGATATATAAAGGAGAGTCACGACAGGCCATGAACGCCCCGTTAATCATATCAGGCCGTGCCCTGCTGGGCGAGGATCTCCTACTCCAGCCGGTCGATATCGTGATCGAGGAGGGCCGGATAACGGCAATCGAGGATAACCCCCGCGCCCCGGATATCTGGATCTGCCCCGCGTTTTTCAATGCCCACACCCACCTTGCAGATACGATAGCCATGGACTGCGGCAGCACGGGGGATCTCGTAAGCCTCGTCACTCCCCCGGACGGCCTCAAGCACCGGCTCCTTGCACGGGCCTCCCGGGGGGATCTTGTCCGTGCCATGCGCCGGTCGATCGGCGGGATGATGAATGCCGGTACTGCGGGCTGTGCGGATTTCCGCGAAGGGGGAAGAGCGGGTGTTGAGGCCCTTAAGGAAGCCTCAACAGGACTGGATTTCCGACCGGTGATCTTTGGCCGCGATGGAGGGGATGCAGTTGCAGACGGGCTTGGGATCAGCAGCACCCGGGATATCACGGATGTAGAAAAGCAGGTCGCTGAGGCAAAGAGAGCCGGCCGGCCCGTTGCATTCCATGCGGGAGAGCGGGACAACGAAGATATCGATGCCGCCCTTGCATTCGATCCCGACCTGCTCGTCCATATGACCCATGCAACGAAAAAACAGCTCCGCGAGTGCGCCGATCGTCAGATCCCAATAGCGGTCTGCCTCCGCTCGAACTGGGTACTTGGTGTTACGGCATCGTCCCGGTATCCCCCGGTTTCCCGGATGCTGGAACTCGGGTGTACTGTTCTGCTCGGAACCGACAACGTGATGTTCGTTCCCCCGGACATGTTCTCCGAGATGGCCTTTGCCGCGACCGTGTACCGCCTCGACCCCCGTACCGTGCTCCGGTCCGCGATTGCCGGATCAACCCTGGCCGGCAGCGGCTTCTTCATCCGTAAAAGTGGGCGCGCGACCCTTTTTACGCTCGATCCATCCAAATCCGCGCTTGAATTCAGCCGCGATCCCATAGCGTCCATTGTAAAACGGGCGCCGGTCGGCCAAATCAGGAACAACGTTTTTAATTTGTAAATTCAATAAAATTGGCATGTTTGTTTTGGGTGATGGCAGTGTTTACTAACATTCTTGTTGCTATCGATGGTTCAGAAGCAAGCGACCTGGCGCTGAAGCGGGCTGTCGACGAGGCAAAGGTGTGGAACGCAAAGCTTCACGCCATTTATGTAGTAGAAACCGGCCTTTTCACATCTCTCCCGGCGGACAACACGGTCGAGATCATGTACCGTGTTCTCGAAACCGAGGGAAATGCCGTCCTTGAAAAGGCAAAGAAGGCTGCTGCAACCAGCGGGGTCGCCCTTATCACCCATATGAAGCAGGGCCATGCGGGAACCGAAATTATCGGTCTTGCAGAACAGGAAAAGGCTGACCTGATCGTTGCCGGTTCCCATGGCAAAAGCCAGACCGACAAACTGCTGATTGGAAGCGTCAGCACCTACATCACTGCCCACAGCCCGGTAACGACCATGGTGGTGAGATCATAACGGATATGCTTGTCAAGGATTACATGACGGGGGATGTTGTCCATGTCGATATCCCCGGCAACCGCGATGATGTCCTTAAGATCCTCAAAAGGACCGGCATCTCTGGGGTTCCTGTTCTCAAGAACAAGAAACTGGTAGGTATCATTACCCGGAAAGACCTGCTGCGCAAACCCGAAGAGACCCAGCTCGGCCTTTTAATGACCTCAAAACCGGTGACCATCGGGCCCGATGAGGACATCCGGACTGCGGCAAAGCTTCTGGTCGCCCACCGCATCAGGAGGCTGCCGGTTGTCGATGATGGCAAGCTCATCGGCCTGCTCTCCGTCGCCGACCTCATCCATGCGATTGCCCAGATGAAGATCAAGGAAGAGATCAAGGAGGTCTACACGAGCAAGACCTTTGCACTCTGGGAAGAGACACCCCTGCCCCTGGTGGGGAGGGTCATGGAGATCTCCGGTGTGGACGCTATCCCTATCCTGAATGCAGACAGCGTCCTGCAGGGCATTATATCAGAACGCGACCTTATCCGGAACTCCAGTATCGAGGATTCGGTCGGTGTGAGCGACTTCTCGAACGGCACCGATGACGATGAGTGGACCTGGGAGAGCATCCGGGACAACCACACGATCAGTTTCGGGATCTCCCGGGTCCAGCTTCCCAACCGGCAGGTAAAACTCGCGATGGTAAAAAACGTCGTTGCCGTCCCGAAAAACGCCGAGGTCAGCGAATGTGCCCTGAAAATGCGCCGGTCCCGGGTCGACCAGCTGCCGGTCGTAAACGGCGACAAGCGCCTGGTTGCAATGCTCTACGACCGCGAACTTATCCGTGTCCTCTGTAAAGAGGACATGTGAATGATAACCTTTAAATTTCCTGATATCCCCTAATACCATAAACGCTTTTAACATAATTTTTGGCGTTCATTTGTTTTTGAGGTGCAATATGCCTGAACAATACCCGGAGTCCATGAAAGGGACGACCACAGTTGGCCTGGTGTTTGCCGGAGGGGTAATCCTCGCGACAGAAAAGCGTGCGACTATGGGATACCTGATCGCAAGCAAACGTGCAAAGAAGGTGTACCAGATTGCCGACCGGATCGGCATGACCATTGCGGGAGGCGTTGGGGATGCCCAGCAGCTGGCCCGGATCATCACGGTTGAATGCAACCTGTACCAGATTCGCAGGTCCCGGGCAATTACGGTAGGCGCTGCATCGACCCTGCTCTCCAATTTCCTTAACCAGAACCGGTACATGCCGTATTATGTCCAGCTGCTGGTCGGCGGGATCGACGAACACGGGCCGAGCGTCTATTCTGTAGATGCCCTTGGCGGGGCAACAAAGGAGAACGATATCGTCTCCACGGGTTCAGGCTCCCCCATGGCATACGGTGTCCTCGAAGACCGGTACCACGCGGACATGAATGAGGACGAAGCGATCGAACTGGCGATCCGTTCTCTGAAATCAGCGATGAAACGGGATGCAGGATCCGGCGAGGGTGTGCATGTCGTTGTCATCACCAGGGATAAATTCCAGGAACTTGGTGAAGACGACATAAAAAAATACCTCGCCAAAATTCCCGTATAATCTTTTTTTAGGACGTTTGGAACATGTTAATCGAAGATCGGCTTAAAGAGCTCAAGGATAAGATCAACGAGAAGGTGCCCGAAGGCATCACGGTGCAGCAGGTGGAATTCGAAGGGCCGGAACTGGTGATCTATACCGACGATCCAAAACGGTTTGCCGATGAGGCCGACCTGATCCGGGTCCTCGCGCGCGACTTAAGGAAAAGAATTGTTGTCCGCCCGACCATTCTCGAAGACCCCGAAAAGGCCGCTGTCGAGATACGGGCGGTCGTTCCCGAATCCTCCGGTATCACCGATATCTTTTTTGATGCTGACACCGGGGAAGTCTTAATAGAAGCGGAAAAACCCGGGGTCGTCATCGGCAAGAACGGGATTACGCTGCGGGATATCACCCGCCATATCGGATGGACGCCAAAAGTTGTCCGGACTCCCCCCATAGAGAGCAGCACCGTTAAGCAGGTCCGGCAGTACCTCCGTGTGGTCAACGAGGACCGCAAGCAGTTCCTGCGCACCATCGGCCGGCGGATCCACCGGGATATCGTCGGACGGGACGAAGCCGGCAACCCCCTTAAAAAGGACCAGTGGGTACGGGTTACCACGCTCGGGTGCTGTCGGGAGGTCGGCCGCGCCGCGTTCCTTCTTACTACGCCGGACAGTCGGGTCCTCATTGACTGCGGGGAAAAACCCGACAATGCCTCGGCCACACCCTACCTGTATGTTCCGGAAATCCACCCCCTCGCCCAGCTCGATGCGGTCGTCCTTACCCATGCCCATCTCGACCACTGTGCGCTCATCCCGCTGCTCTATAAATACGGTTACGAAGGGCCGGTCTATTCGACCCCGCCAACCCGGGATCTCTCCGCAATGCTCCAGCTGGATTATCTCGATGTTATCAACAAGGAAGGCCGGAAGATCCCCTACAGCTCAAACGAGGTCAAGACCTACATCCGGCACTCCATCACTCTCAATTATGGCAGCGTGACGGATATCGCCCCGGATATCAAGCTTACCTTCCATAACGCCGGCCATATCCTCGGCTCGGCCATCGCCCACTTCCATGTAGGGGACGGGCTGTATAACATCGCTTTTACCGGTGACTTCAACTACAGCAAGAGCCGCCTGTTTAATCCGGCGGTCAACCAGTTCCCCCGGCTCGAAACTCTCTTCATGGAGAGCACGTACGGCGGCTCGAACGATTTCCAGCCTGCCCGGTCCGATGCGGAACAAAAACTCTACGAGACCATCAACACGGTGCTCTCGCGGGGCGGCAAGGTGATCATTCCGGCGTTTGCCGTTGGCAGATCGCAGGAGGTCATGCTTGCTCTCGAAGAGGGGATGCGCCTTGGCAAGATCCCGCAGGTCAAGATCTATATCGACGGTATGATCCGGGAAGCCACCGCGATCCACACGACCTACCCGGAGTACCTCAATACCGATCTTCGCAACCTTATCTTCCGGGAAGGACACAACCCGTTCCTTGCCGAGTGTTTCCAGCAGGTCGACTCTGCCGAGGTCCGGGAAAAAGTGGTCAACGGCGATCCGTGCGTCATCATCTCCACAAGCGGGATGCTCAACGGCGGCCCGATCATGGAATACCTCCTAAACCTTGCAGAGGATGAGAAGAACGCACTTGTCTTTGTCGGGTACCAGGCCGACGGAACGCTCGGGCGCCGCATCCAGAAGGGCTGGCGCGAGGTGCCGATGGGACGCAAAGGCACCATTACGATCAACCTTGAGATCGTTACGGTCGACGGGTTCTCCGGGCATTCTGACCGCCGCCAGCTGATGAATTACATCGGGCAGATCCAGCCGCGGCCGGAGAAAATATTCTGCATCCACGGCGACGAGAACAACACCATCGATCTCGCCAGTTCCATCTACAAGCGCTACCATATCCAGACTCACTCGCCGATGAATCTGGAAACGTACCGCATGTGCTGATTTCCATGGCAGAATCCCGGGTGCAGGGTGCCGTAATCTGCCTTGGGATCTTTGCGGTCATGGCCCTTTCGAATGCGATTGTGCCGGTGCTGCCGGAGTTTGCCGAAACATCCGCATGGCAGGGGGCCATCTACGCTGCCTATTTTTTTGGTGCCTTTGTCTCAACGCTTCCTGGCGGGGTACTGACCGATCGTTACGGGACTTCACCCGTCCTGCGCAGCGGCCTCCTCATGACCGTGATCTCCGGTGGTCTTCTCGTTGTTGTCTCCTCCCCCTTACTGGTGGTCCTCATCCGGGCATTTGAGGGGATTGGGGCCGGTCTCTTTGTCGCAGCCGCTCTGGCCTATGTCAATTCCCGCACCGATCATGTCCGCATGAGCGGGAATTACATGGCGATGCTCAATCTCGGGCTGGTCGTGAGCCTTCTCCTGTCAGGCTGGCTTGCCGTGTTCTTTTCATCATCGGTCGTTGCGATCGGTTTCTTTGCTGTGTTCACCCTCATTGCGCTTGCAGGGAGCGCCGCTGTCGGATGGCCGGTGATTTCACCCCCGGAAAAGCGCGAGACCTCCCGGGTCTGCCGGTTTATCCGCACAAATCTCTGGCTCTGGTATTCGGCAGTTATCCTTGTCGGGATCACCGGTGTTGCATCATCGCTGTACCCTGACTTTTCAGAGGGCACTCCCGATATCGTTGGTTTCTGGATCGCATCTATGAGTATTGCCACCATCGTTACGGTCCTTATCGCATCGCGTTTCCGGCTTTTCAGCGGACGGGTCATCTTCTGGTCCTCCCTCCTTATGGCAGGAGCCGTTCTTCTCATCCCGGTTTCACCCGTCTCGTTTGCTATCCTCGGTGCTCTTGCCGGTATCGTGATGATCGCCCAGATGGCATTTCTTGCACAGGTTCCCGGGCGCCAGGGCCTTCTCATGGGCCTGTTCTCAACATCCAGTTATCTCGGGATGGCTGTTCTTCCCCTCCTTGCCGGGCTCATCGCGGACTCTGCGGGATTTCTTATGGCGTTTACCATCGCTGCAATCCTTGGAGTGACGGTGGCGATAGCAACGGCTGGGGTACTGGGGATGTCCTCCGAAACATCCGCCTAGTTCTACGGGGTTTTTATGGAAACAATACATTCATCTGCGATAAAAGAGAATTTTCGGGTATGCAAAAGAGCGCAAAGGCCGGAATCGTCCTTTTAATTATCCTCGTTCTTGTCCCTGCCGTTGCAGCAGAGGATGCCCTTGAATGGTATACGAAAGGCCAGAATGCAGCCACCGCGGGGAATTATGCGGATGCAGTTACGTATTACAATAATGCGCTCTCGCTCGACCCGTCATATGTACTGGCCCTTTCGGGTAAGGCAGTTGCCCTGAATGCGCTCGGACAGTATTCTGCGGCGCTCGATTCGGCGAACGCCGCCCTTGCAATACGGACGAGTTCCGATACCCTCAATGCCCGGGCCTATGCGCTCTACAAACTCGGGAGATACGATGAAGCTGTTGCTGCCTATGTCAATGTGACCGCGAAAGGGACGCCTTCTGCATCAACCTATTGTAACCTTGCGGACTCGTATGTAAAAACCGCAAACCCGGATGCAGCGCTCAAATCGTATGCACAATGTACAAATATCGATCCCCATAATGCAGATACCTGGAACCAGATCGGCCTGATCTACCTGTCACAGCAGAAATACAGCGATGCCCTCGATGCATTCAACAAGGCCACGCAGGAGACTACCAAGAACGCAGAGATCTGGAATAACAAGGGAGAGGCTTATGCAGCGCTCGAACAGTACGAGGATGCCAGCAATTGTTTCAAAACGGCATTGTCCCTCAGCCCGAATTATGCCGATGCACAGAGCAATCTGGACTCTGTGAGGGGAAAGGGGCAGGTCTATCAGGTAACCGGTTTACCAACGACAACACCGGCCCCGTGGGTCCTTGGGGGTGTAAAGACAACGACTGCGGTAACAGCGGTAACAACAACACAGGCACTCCCGACCACATCTCCGACTCTGGAACCTGCATCTTCCCTTACGGTTACTGCCACAGAGACGCCGGTTGCTACCGCAACCACATTTACCCCGCTCTCGCCGTTCTGTGCCCTTGCTGCCTTTGTTGTGGCAGGGATTGCCTGTGCCGGTGTAAGGCGCGGAAAGAAGTAATCTCTTTTTTCATCTGCCCGTGATGCAAGCTCCGATGAATCAGACTACCGGGGCGGTTCCTGTATCAGGGGCACCGCAGGGTTACCGGGCTTTTTTCCTGATGCTGTACGCATCGAGAATGCCCCGGTAGATCCTGACGGCTTTTTCAAGCGACGCCACGGAAACCCGTTCGTCGATCCCATGAAGGGTAGCAAGCTCACCGGGGCCGTACTCTATGACGTTGAACCCGGCACGCCGGAGGTGGCGGGCATCGCTTGCCGCCCACTGGAGGATGGGAAAGACCGTCCCGCCCCAGGCATGTTCTACTTCCCGGCAGACAATTGAGGTAAAATCCCCCGTTGGATCGGTGAGGGTAGGATCGCTCGTTGTATCGACATTCATGGTCCCGTTCGGTACATGTTTGCGGATATCGCTGACGATCTCCGGGATACTGCACCCCCAGGGGATCCTCATTTCAAGACCGAGCGAACAGTGCCTGGCAATGATATTGACCTTTTCCCCGCCCTCGATCACTCCCGGGTTGAAGGTGACCCGTTCAAGGATCCTGCTGCCGTCCTGGATGTGGAATTCCTCGGAAAATACCCCGGCTGATGCTTCGACGAGCTCTTTGAGGTCCCCATTTACCGGAAACCTCCTGTCATGGAGAGTGTGTAAATAGGAAAGAAGCCCCATCGCTTCCATGATCGCATTGACGCCGACAACCGGGTAGAGCGAGCCGTGCCCCGGTGTACCGGTGAAATCGACCGTGATACGGCAGAGCCCTTTCTGGCCGATACAGGGGTGGCGGGCTGGCGTGGGCTCGGCAATAAGGCAATCGCAGGGAGCGAGCATATTCTCCCGGATCAGGTGCCGGATCCCGTAATCGCCCCCGGCCTCCTCATCGCAGACAAACGCGAGATCGGCTGGCAGTTCGCGGCCCTCCTGCACAACGGAATCGCAGGCAGCAAGGATTGCCGCACACCCTCCCTTCATATCGGTCGCCCCCCTGCCCCAGACAGAACCGTCTTCGATAACTCCCGCGTACGGCGGGTGTGTCCACCCCTCCCCGGCCGGTACGACATCGACATGCCCGCAGAAAAGGAGCGGCTTTTTTGGGTTCTTTGTCACCAGGTTGCAGCGGCCGCTGCCGGTATCTGTGACCGTTGCCGGGATGCCCCGGGCGTCCAGAAAGTCCCGGATATACTCTATGACATCCGCAGTGTCCCCGGGAGGATTCTCGCTTTTTATCGCAACGAGCGCTGCGCAGAGCCGGCCGACATCCATGGCATTTCAGGCCTTGCAGCCGTTAAGATAGGTCGTAAAGAGCGTGGAAAGCGATGCATCCTCATACATGCTCTTTAAGAAATCCTGATCGAAAAATTCCTCGATTATGGCAATGAGGACTTCGGGGGGTATCGGCTGGCGGCTGTCCGGATCGAGCACGATCCGGAAACTGCGGTATCCCGCCGGGTCTTCAGGATCGTACACCATCTGCCAGAGGGAGGGCAGGGCGGCAAACTTTTCCGGGTGCTTCTCCTTGAGCCATACAATAAATGCGGGGAACTTCGCCCGGTCGCCCTTTTTTTCCTCATCGATGCGCCAGCGCATGTACTCTCCCCCGATAATGTTCTTCGGGGACTGGTAGTTGAACGCGTAAATGCTGCAGGTGTAATCGATATGGGCGAGAGAATCGAGGAAATAAAAATACAGGGTCTTGTTAAAAAGGGAAGTGTCGTGCAGGATCAGGGATTTTTCCCAGAGGTGCTGAAGGGTGGAGAGGTAATCGTTATCCGCATTCATACGGTTCTAGTGGATGCCGGAATTGTAAATATATTGCCATGTTCCTCAAAGAGGCCGGCAAACAGGAAACAGAGGGGCCCGGAAAACCCCCCCTACTTAAAAAATGGTTCGCGCCGTGCAACGGCTTCCCGGAAGAGGGCTTCGAGTTCCGCCCCTTTTTTCCCCCGGGTTGCAACGTGGTTGTCGGTGCGGAGGAGGCAGGGCTTAAGTTTGCCATCAGATGTCACCCTGAGCCGGTTACAGAATGCACAGAATTCGGTATTATGCAGGGGCCGGACAACTTCCACCTCGGCACCGTCAAGGCAGTATTTCTTGCGGTGGTGCATCCGGCGCGTAAGGATCTGTTCGGATCGTGCGGCAAGGCTGGTTTCGAGATTATTCAAATCCCCGTGGTACTCGCAGTCGTTGAAATGCATCAGTTCGATGAGCTGGAGGACAAGGTTGTGGTTGTTTCTTACATAGGCAAGGAAATCATCGATCTCGTTGTCGTTGATTCCTGCAAGGACCACCATGTTGAGCTTGACCGGGGTCAGGCCGACCTTAAGTGCTGCATCGATCCCGGCAAGCACTTCCCCCAGCCGGTCGCTGCCGGTGATCTTCTTGTAGGTGGTGGGGTTCAGGCTGTCGAGGCTGACATTTACCCTGCGGAGCCCTGCTGCTTTTAAGTCTGCGGCCATATCGGCAAGGAGGATGCCGTTTGTCGTGATCGAGGCTTCGATCTCATTCGGGACGGCCCGGATGATCTGCAGGATATCCGGCCGGATCAGCG
The DNA here is from genome assembly GCA_028705545.1 of Methanoregula sp. Classification (GTDB taxonomy): domain Archaea; phylum Halobacteriota; class Methanomicrobia; order Methanomicrobiales; family Methanospirillaceae; genus Methanoregula. Next base: position 26,382 of record JAQWDG010000006.1, read on the forward strand.
GTTCCCCGCCGGTGAACTTGATGCTCCGGATCCCGAACTTCGCGGCAGTCTGCATAATGGCGATGATCTCGTCAGCGCTCATCTCGCTCTCGGGATTTTTCTCACCCTCGGCGTGGCAATAGATACAGGACAGGTTGCAGCGGGATGTCAGGCTGATCCGGAGGTTTGTCACCGGTCGTCCACAGGGATCTTTGAGCGTCTCGGTCATGGGCTGCGTTCAACCCTTGAAATTCTTTGCGATAATATAAATTTCTGTGCTTCCTTTCCTCGTAGCCTTGGTGTTGTAGGTTTTTACGGCATAGAAATGCTCGCGGATCAATGCAAGGAGTTCGGGGAAGTCCTCGCCCTGGAAGGATTTTATGATAAAGTTCCCGCCGGGCTTAAGCACCTGGCAGGCAAACTGCAGCGCTTCTTCCCCGAGCGCAATCGCCCGGGCCTGGTCGTAGCTCTTGTGGCCCGAGAGCTTTGGGGCAGCATCGCAGACCACGATGCTGACCGTCCCGAGCATCTCCCGCGCCTGGCGCTGTATTTCCGGGTCGGTAAGATCCCCCTCGATCGTTTCGACTCCTTCCAGGGCGGCTATCGGGTTTAAATCGATCCCGAGAACCCTTCCGTTCGTGAGGGTCCGCAGGACCTGGAGCCAGCTCCCGGGTGCTGCCCCGAGATCGATAATGTTATCGTCGTTCCGGATGACCTCGAATTTTTTCTGGATCTCGATTAATTTGTACGATGCACGGGACCGAAAGCCCTCGTGTTTTGCCCTGATATAGACCTTGTCCCGCGACCATTGCGACCCCATGCATGCTCCTCCGGATGAAAAAATCCCTGAAACGAACCCAAAACGCTATAATTAAAGTATGACGATATACTGTATAAGACAGTTGTTAAGGGGAACGCGATGTTAAAAGCAACCATTGACGCAGACGTATTCCGGGAGGCCATTGAAGCGATCTCGGCACTCGTTCCCGAGTGCCGGCTGCATACCGCAGAGGACAGCATTTCCACCCGGGCAGTGGACACCGCCAATGTAGCGATGATCGCTCTCACGCTCAAAAAAGAGGCCTTCGATACGTTCAAGGCGACAGCGAGCGAGCTCGGGGTCGACATCTCAAAGATGAAGAATATTTTCAACATGGGCGGGAAAGGCGACCTTATCAGCCTCGAACTTGGCGACAACGCCCAGAAGATGGCGGTCAGCGTCCACGGCTACCATTACTCCATCACCCTGCTCGACACAAATACCATACGAAAAGACCCCAACTCCCCGACCATCAACCTGCCCGGTAAGGTTGTTATCTCGGGAGAAGACCTCAACAACGCGATCAAGGCTGCTGCCGTGATCTCGGACAAGATAGCGATGGGGATCAACCCCAAAGACCAGACCTTTTTCATGGTCGCGGAAGGAGATACCGACCACATCCAGCGTGAGTTCGGGAAAGACGAGCTCAAGTCGCTCGTTCCCGCGGACGTGCGGTCGCTCTTCTCCCTCGATTACCTTCGGGATATGGGAAAGGTTATGGCAAAGGCAGCCGAAGTCGAGGTCTGCCTTGGTGTCGACCACCCGGTCCGGTTCTCCTTTGACATCGCGGGTGGCAACGGGCACGTCGAGTACCTGCTTGCTCCCCGGATTGAGGCTGACTGAATGGACTTTGTGCCCTCAGGCAAGGAACTCTCCCATTTTCCCTTTTTGAAAAAAGCCCGGGATCCCATCCGGGCACGTTTTGCATCGCTCGGTACCCTGCTTTCGACACCAAAAGGGCAGGCGCTCGTCGATCGGGCGGTAGCCCGGATAAAGGAAGCTTCTGCCCCGCGGAAAAACCATGTCCCTTCCGTCAGCGACAGCCCCGACGACGAGATCGCGGCCTATGCCCTCGCACGGATCGTTGCTTCCTGTATTAACGACCGGCAACTCATTGACCGTCTCACCCGGTACGAATCCGAACGGGCGTATTATTTCCTCGTGAACGAAGAGGAATGGAACAGCGGGTACATGCAGGAAGACGGGGAGTATTCCCGGCTCTGGATCGCTGTTGCGGACGAACTGGGCATCAGGATTGAGAGAGACCGTATGCCGGTGCCCGACTACGTGGAGCTCGTCGCCCCGCTGCACGATGACCGGTTCCGGCTCATCAACCGGCGTGTAGAGAAGGGTTTTGTTACGATTAACAAGAACGAGCGGTACGAACTTCTGCGTGAGCGTGTCCGGGTGATGCTGCGCCGGGATCTCCCTCACCGGGTGCCAAAGGATATCTGCGAGCAGCTCGCCCCGCGTGCTGCGGATATCAAGGCCGCATACCAGGAGCAGATGCTGCGGCAGTTCGGGAAAGTCGAGGAAGGCGCGTTTCCCCCGTGCATGAAGGCGCTCATCGCTGCGCTTGCGGCAGGCGTCAATCTCACCCATGCCGGGCGTTTTTCGCTCACCGCATTCCTCCACAATATCGGAATGGATTCAGCCGGTATCGCCGCACTCTATTCCCGTTCGCCGGATTTCGATGTGGAAAAGACCATGTACCAGGTCGAGCATATCACGGGACGCGGGGGGACCTCCACCGAATACACGACACCGGCCTGTGCCGCGATGCAGACAACAGGGCTTTGCGTCCACCGCGATCCTATCTGCGAGAAGGTCAGCCACCCCTTAAGTTA
>JAQWDG010000094.1 GCA_028705545.1 Methanoregula sp.
TTTTTGTACCCGAGCTTGTGCGACTCGTGGATTAACGATTTCACGCCTTTTGCCGGGTGGGAAACTCCTTTTGGTACGGCGGGCTGCGAACCCGTGCCGGACGCAGATGACCCGGCGGCTCCCGGTAGCTTTGCGCCGGTCTTTGCTGCATTGTGTTCTGGTGTAGTTGTCAGAATTAGTCAACTCCTTTCATGGTTTTTTTTAAATACTGCTGATATGATGATCGTTTCAAAGGTCGTTAAAGGCAGAAAGTCTAAAAAAACCCTTTTTTTAAGTTTTTTGTGTTATTTCATACCAGTCACGGACAATAGACGGCTCGTGACTATAGAGGTCTTCCTGTTGCCGCAGGGAAAGGACCAGTCCCCGGGGCGGTTACCGGGCGCGCCACCCGCGCTGCCGTCACGGTCCGCGGGAATATACGGTTAAAAAAAGAGACCTGCCGTTTTTTCTTTTTCCCTGCCGGAACCGGGGAAAAAACGGCCGGGGATTATCCCGGCTCCACGGGACCGCAACCGTCCCGTGCTGCCCGGGAATTTACGTGCGCTTTTTGGCGTTCATCCTTCGCGTGATGTACCCGGCAATGCGGTTTCTCACCCGCTTGCTCGGGATACTTGCCGAAGAGGCCAGCTGTTTTTTATTCTCCTCGAAACTCTTGGAAAAATACTCCGCCTGCTTATTCAGCAGGGTGGTACCGAGATTTTTGATGTATGACGGTTTGATTCCCATGAAAACATCCCTCCACGTTATCGTTCTTTACATGCGGTACAAGGGTATAAGGATATGGGATCGATCCCCGCCCGGCCGCCACCCGCACAAAGGACCGGGACATCTCCCGACACCGGCTTCTGCAATTTCAAAAAAAAGGCAATTAAACCGTTTTTCCCGCTGCAAAACAGGACTTTTTTGGTTTTTTCCCTGCCGCAAGGCAGACCCTGCCAAAACCAAAAACCGGCTGGGAGCGTCCATAACCTTATGCTCTAAAGAACGTCATTAAACTAGAAGATGGATGATAAGATATTCGAATCCCTGAAAATCGAGAACATTGTTGCATCCGGTGCCATCGCAGAGTCCATCGACCTTGTCGCACTGTCCGCGAACCTCAAAAACTGCGAACTCAACAAGAAACGGTTCCCCGGCGCAGTCTACCACATCGAAAATCCCAAAATCGCATCCCTGATCTTTTCATCGGGCAAGATCGTACTGACCGGCCTTCGCAACGAGCAGGCACTTATTGACGGACTTGCGGCAATAATTGCAGCGTTTAATGCTGCGGGCTTTAAAACCCTCAAAGAGCCCCGGGTCGCGATCACCAACATGGTCTGTTCCTGCGATCTCGCCCGGTACATCAACCTCAACAAGGTCGTTGTCACGCTCAACATGGAAAATATCGAGTATGAGCCCGAACAGTTCCCGGGCCTCGTGTACCGGATCAAAGACCCCAGGATCGTCGTCCTGATCTTCTCCTCGGGAAAACTCATCCTCACCGGGGGGAAAAACCTTGAAGATATCAAAAAGGGACTGGTCGTCCTCGCCCATAAACTCGAAAGCATCATCTGAAACATTTTTTTTAACCGGTTTTTACCCGCCCTGCATTTTTTTACCGGCATGTCTGGCGGTACGTCCCTTTCCATAAAACAGCTGGCCGGGTACTATAAAGGCCGGGCCGCACCTGTAGGTATACAGGCAAATCGGGCTGCCGCCGGATACGAGGAAACGATCGGGTATCACGGATTTGAACCTGATAAAAAAAGGGGATGACAATCACGCCAGGGGAACCATATGGCAGTGATGCCGGCGAATATCGCATTGCAGCACTGGAAAAACAGGTCGATGGGATAGGAGTGCTCGTAGGGACATTCACAAAGGAACTCCTGGATCTCAAATGCCACTACCGGGAAATGTCCCGGATGCCCGAAAAATACCGCCCGCAGACGACCGTGCCTTTTCAGGAGACAGGTGCCCAGAGTCCCTGCACCGCTCTAAAAGAGCACTCCCAGAAAGCGGACAACACGCCGGTTGGGGAATACGGGGCCCGAAAAGAGGAGCCGGTGCCGGATGAGCGGGTTATGATCATGCAGACCGACGGGACCATGAAACCGGAGGTCCGGCGCGGGAGCAAAAACTGCATCTCTGCCCCGGTCGGCTATGGCGCCTCGGGAGGATACAGCAGGTACAGGAAACGGACGGACGCCGGGGCCGGGCAGAGCCGGCTTGCCTGACCCTCACAAAAATTCCCCGGACCACCGGATTTTTTTTAGAGGAAACAACAGGAGAATCTAAAAAAAAGACCCGGGTCTGAATGCACGCCGGGCCCGGGGAGGCCCGGCTGTTTCTGGCGTTTTTGCGGCAAGGGCCCGGACGGTATCGGAGCCACCGGACCGGTGCCACGCAATCGCCCGTCTTTACCGGACCGCTTGCACGGGACAACCTCCGGTACTTTTTATCCGGGGACCGGACACGCGCCGGCCTTAAAAGCGCCCCTCACAACCCCTTGATCCACTCTGCCGTAGTCATCACTGTTGAAAACCGCATCTGCTGCGTCACGAGGATGGCCCGGTGGAGCTCTTCAGCCGAAACCGACCCGGCCGCATTCGTAACGGAAAGCGTCCCCGTTGCATCGGACAGGAAATTTACGGTATACCCCCGGTGGAATGCCTGGCGGGCGGTCGTATCGCAGCACATCTGGGTCATGTAGCCGGCGATCGTGACCGTGGCGATCCCGTTCTCCTTAAGCCAGGCCTCAAGATCCGTGCCGGTGAAACTGCCCGGGAGGTTCTTTTCTATCACGATATCCGCGTGCCGTTTTTTGATCTCACGATGGAGCTCCCAGCCCGGTGTTCCTTTCCCAAACGCCGGGGCATCCGGGGCCGGGTTCGTGTGCTGTATCACTGCGACCGGAATACCGGCGTCGTGCGCATGGTCCATGGCCCGGGTAATGTTTGCAAGGCTCCCGGCAGGATACGTCACCGGTATCGCCCCGGTGAAATATTCGTTCTGCACATCAATGACAAGTAATGCCTGCTTCATCATTCACTCCTAAAAAAATATCACCGGTTCAGTCCACCGGACGGAATCGACAACCGAATCGACAACCGAATCGACAACCGGATTCACACCATCACGTACCGGGTCGCCCGTCCTTTTCCTTCCGGACGGATCAGGTTCTGTCCCACCATCAGCGCAAGTTCCTTGCCGGCAGCCTGACGGGAAATACCGTACATGCGCATCAGGTCCCCGCTTTTTACCGAACCGTTCGCGTGGATGAACCCGATAATTTTCATCTGGCGTTCGGATAGTGCAACCTGGCCGCCCTTTTCTTTCCGAGGCTCATCGGAGGAGAGCAAAATGACTCTCTCTTTTACCCGCCCAAGCGAGATCTCCACGCCTTCGAGGAAATATTCCAGCCATACCGTGAGATCCGGGTACACCCGGTTCTCTTCCTTAAGCACCCGGTAATAGGCAGGCCGGTCGCTGTCGTAGAAATCGTCCAGCGTAAAAAAACGCTTGATATCGAACTCACGCTGGGAAAGGACAAGCGTTGCAAGCGCCCGGGCAGTCCGGCCGTTCCCGTCGACAAACGGGTGGATCCGCACCAGCTCGTAATGGGCGATCCCTGCCGCAATCACCGGGTGCAGCCCGCGTGACTCATCAGAAGCCAGCCAGCCAAGCAGCGCCCCGGCCTGCGGGACAACCTCTTTTACCGGGGGCGGGGTATAAACGACCTCTTTTGTGATCCGGTTCCCGACCACCACCTTTACCTTCCGGAACGCCCCTTCCGCTGCCGGGTCGTCAAGGGTATCCCGCGTAATGTCCCGGTGAAGCAAAAGAAGATCTTTTGGGCTGACCGCACCGCTGTGCTGGTAGCGGTCGATATGCTCCAGCACAAAAAGATAATTGAGCACCTCGGCTTTTGCCCGCCGGGCAGCCATCACTTCCCGGCCATCGGCAAGCCGGCTCACTTCCTCAAGCGAGAGCGGGTTTCCCTCGATTGCCGTAGATGCATGGGCAGCACGGACCAGCTGCTCCCGGCGAATGGAGATCTCCCACTTCGGGACAAGGCGGGCATGGAGGATAACTTCCCGGGCTGCTGCAATCGCTGCAAGCCGGCCCACCATCGCGTGGGTATAGGTAAAAACCGGGGAAAATGCCGGGGACTCCTTCATGGCCGCACCAGTATATCTCTGGTATATCCTTGACCCTTTTGGTTATTGTGGTTGCGGTTACGGATTCTTTTTTTTATGTTCGTTTTCCCGCAGTTTACGAAAAAAAAGCCGGGACCAATCCACGGTTATGCCCCACCTGACCGCGTCACTGAAAAATAAATTTCACTCAACGCTTTTTTTATTGGCCCCGTAAACAAGTACTTCCCCGTGAAAGGTCATGAAACGGGTCCTACAAAATATAGTATCGTGCATGGTCCTGCTGGCGCTCGCCGGCACCATTTCAGGTGCGGGGTACTGCGTGGCAGCCCCGGGCGGGGCCCTATTCCCGCCGGAAGATACGGCCGGTCCCGTGACCGGTGACAACTCGTGTACGGCATGCCTGGATCAATGCAACACCCGGTATCCCGCTTCCGGCTATCCCGTTACCAACTGGTACTGCCGGTTTGGCTGCTGGACGGGTTCCTGCCGGCTACCCCCGGTGTATGATACCGATCTGCCAAACACTTAAACATACCTGGCCGTAAATATTCTCTCTTGGAGGAACCTGCACATGGTAAAACTCACCGCTGAGATCAAAGAGTCCCTTGCCGGGACAAAACTCGTGTACTTTGCAACCGCCTCGAAGTCGGGCATCCCAAACGCCGTCCCTATCGGGGCGTTCAAGCTCCTGGACGACGAGACCCTGCTCGTCTCGGACCAGTACTTCAACAAGACGCTTGCAAACCTCAAAGAAAACCCGCACGCCGGCATCACCTGGTGGGGCGAGAAGGGCGGCTTCCAGGTCAAGGGGACCACCACCATCCACACCAACGACGAAATCTTTAAACAGGACGCGGCCTGGGTAAAAGGAATCAAGGCCACGCTTATCGCAAAGTCCGCGATCGTTGTAAAGATCACCGACGTCTTCCAGGTAAAGCCCGGGCCGGGCGCGGGATCGAAGATCCTCTAAACCATTTTTACCGGACAACCGCCCCGGGTAAAACCCGGCAGCATTCCGGAATCCCTGCAACACCCGTACCCCGCATCGCAGGTACCAGAGAGACACCACCATGACCGACACCAGATCCCCAAATGAACTCGAAGCCGCAATCGGCTACCCGTTTTCCGACAAAGACCTCCTTTTAACCGCACTGACCCGCACGATGTACGCAAACGAACATAACGGCACGGCAGGAGGGAGCATGGACGCGCTTGCCACCGTGGGAGATGCCGTCCTCGGGACCGTGGTTGTCAGCCGGCTTTACGAGAACGGGACAAAGGACAAGGGCTCGCTGACACAGGGGAAGATCCTCGGCGTCAACCGGGACCGGACCCGGGCGTTTGCCACCACGTTCCGGCTCGAAGAGTACATCCGCTGGGGAAAAGGCGAGGAAAAAAACCGGGTCTGGCTCCAGGGAAACCAGGCATTCGACACCGCTTTTGAGGCGCTCATCGGGGCGGTATTCCTGGACGCGAAAAGGAGCGGCAAAGACGGCCTCGCGGTTGTCGGAAACCTTCTCGAACGGATTCACTTTTTTTAGCTGAACGCTGCCGGGTTCCGGGACATTAACATTATTAAAAAATATGCATACTCAGGAAAAATAATATACGCGTTACCAGCACGGGCTGGATGGACGCGGGTGCAATGGACGACCATGCAGCATATAAAAATCTCGAAGACCGGATCGGGTACCGGTTCCACGACGCCGTAATCCTCGAATCGGCGCTTGCGAGCCGGGCCGCACATGCCGGCAACCCTTCGCAGACGATTGCCTGCACCGTGCCGCTCGCAGCCGTGGGGGACGCGGTGATCGATGCGGTGGTTGCCTGCCGGCTGTACGAGGAGTGGCAGGAGAGCGGACCGGTCCCCCCGGGCGATGCGGTCAAACAGGAATGGATCCGGTCGTTTGCGGAACAGGACCAGATTTCGCGCCATGTCAGGAGCCTGCGGGAACAGAGCCTCGAAGATATCTGGCGGACCGGAAAACGTCCGCCCGATATGGTGACCGAGGCCGTGATCGGCGCCGTCTTTGTCGATGCCGAACGCTACGGGAAAAACGGGCTTGCCGCGGTGCGGGCCGTGCTTACCGGATGCGGGAACCCGTAAGTGGACCGGTCGTTTTTATGGGAGCGGGGTCCGGGCAGTGCTCCTGAGCAAACCGCACGAAAAAGAGCGCCAGCGCCACGATCGTCCGTTCGAGATCCGCGAGGTCAACGCTCTCGTTTGTCCCGTGGATCCGTGAACGGGCGGTGTCTTCTGCGCCCATAAGGACAAAACCGGCCTCCGGCGCTGCTGCGTGCAGGATTGAGAGGAGCGGGATCGAGCCGCCGCTTCCTTTTTCCCGGACCGGTCTCCCGAATGCGGCGGCAAGGGCCACTTTTGCCGCTGCCGTTGCCGGGTGGCCGGCCGGGCAGACAAAACCGGCCGAACGGGCGTTCTCGGTGACCTCCACCTTCGCACCCCACGGTGCGGCCCTGCGGAGGTGCTCCATGAGAAGCGCGATCTCCCGGCCCGGGTCTGCGTCCGGCGCAATGCGGAGGCTGACCTTTGCCCGGGCGACAGGGACAAGGATGTTTGCCGCACCGGCAACGGGCGGCGCATCGATCCCGATCACCGTTACTGCCGGCCCCGACCAGAGCCGGGCGCCGAGCGGGCCGGTGCCGGTCAGATCCACGCCATCGAGAATGCCCGCACCTTCCCGGAACGCTGCGGCCGGGTATTCTGCATCCGGCTGGACGGTCGAGACAAGGCCAGGGACCGCCACGCGGCCGTCCGCATCGTAAAGCGAAGCAAGGATCCGTACAAGAGCCGCGAGCGCGTCCGGCGCTGCACCGCCAAACATCCCCGAGTGGACCGGGTGGTCGAGGGTGGAGACCTCAACCGTGCAGGCAGCCACGCCCCGCAGGCTGGTCGTAAGCGCCGGCTCTCCCGCGGAAAGGTTGCCGTTGTCGA
>JAQWDG010000095.1 GCA_028705545.1 Methanoregula sp.
AGTCTGCGGTACCGGGTTCTGCATCTCTCTTGCGTGGGGCACATTTCTCTGGGGCCACGGTCTTGCCGAAGCGAGAAAGATCCCGCTCTCCCGCGCAATGATACCTGCAGCAGTTGCCGCTCTTGCCTGCCTTGTCCTGATGAACGGGATATTCCTTGCGCCGCTGGTTGCGGCCTTATCCTGATCTTCCCGTTTTCTTCCACCAGACCTTCGCGTAGGTCGAGCTGCCGGAGACCTCGACCTCGCCGTTCTTTTCCTGTACGAGCGGCGCAAGGTACGCGTCGAGGATTTTCTCCTGTTCCGGGTTCGTTACCTTAAACCGGCGCCGGAAGAATGAGGTCATCTCGTCCCGGGATGCAAACCGGTACTCCTTCGGGAGCGGCATCATCTTCACGTCCGCATAGATCCCGGCCCCGTACAGCACTTCAAAAAGGCAGTCGGTCTTCGGCCCCGGGTAATAGGTGCACCCGTGCAGCGGCTCCCAGAGATCCACGTACATCTTCTCCCAGAATGGCATGTCCACGAACCAGTACAGGCAGACTTCGCCGTTTGCCACTGAGTCCATCTTCAGGAGCGCCGCCCGGATGTCCTGCATCGTCAAGGAGAGCGAAGCGATCACGAGATCGTATTTCCCATTGAGATCGCGGCTCGGGTCGATATCTTCCCAGAGTTTTTGTATGCACGAGACGTTTGCGATCCCCTGCGCCTGGCACTGCTCCATGAGGACTGCCGCCATCCCGGCGCCGGGTTCGATCGCGGTCACATCTTTAACAAACGGTGCAATAGGGATCGCAAGCGTTCCCGGCCCGGCACCGATATCGAGTACCCGCATATCTTTATTCAGCGTAAGGCCGGCGATAGTCCTCTGCACCCGGTCGTCGAACTCGCCCCGGGAATTTTCCGCGTAGCGCTTCGCATTTGCCGGATCGTTCCAGTTATGCGACGCGTCCTCGAAATGTTTTGAGGATTCCTGGAGGCGCTGCTGCCGGGCCCAGCGCTCGTTGGGATCGCATTCCCTTTTTTCCGGATCCCGTACCTGTCCTTCCATGGAAAAGTACTGGCTCCCTTGCCGGATAAGAGTGTTTCGCTTCGCCCGGGAACCGGGTGTGAGAATAAGAAAAAAATAAAAAAAGTCCCGGGAGCCCGGGCCGGGAAATTACTCTTTGTGTTTCCTTATGTAGAATACCCAGCCGCCGGCAAAGACAATGAGGGCAAGGATCCCGACAGCCTGCGGGAGCAGGGACGACCCGCTGCCGGACTTCTCCTGTGCCGCGAACCGGGGCAGGGTCACGTTCTGCGTGGATGCGATGATATTCCCGTCGTTGTCCTTAAACGACACCCTCAGGGGAACCTCGGTCTGGTTTTGCGCATTAAACGTCACGGTGAAACTGCCGAAGTCATCGGGCTTGAGCGCCCCGATCACGTACGAGCGGTAGGGATCGGCGGGCTCAGCCGGGGAGAGGGACGTCACAGTCACAGCATTTGCCGTCGAGAGGCCGGCATTGGTAATATCGCCGGTCACCTTGAACACTCCCCCGGTATTTTTCACTTCGAGGTTGCTCACTATGGGCGTCGCGTCTTTTTTGTCGGGAGAGAACTGTATCGGGATCTGCCGGGAGACGCTGTGGTGGTTGTCCCCGTTATCGTACCTGAGGGTCACGTTCAGGGTCGTTTCCGCGTTCGGCGTCACCGAGAAGTTCACGAGCGTGTTTGTCCCTGCCGGAAGGGAACCGATGTATGTCGATGCCGGCAGGATGTCCGCATTGGCGCCGGAGATATCGAGAACGGCATTTTTCACCGCAGCTTTTCGCGGGTTTGCGATCTGGAGAGAGATGGTATTCTTCTTTCCGTCAGTATAAGAATCTGGGCTGTCGATAACCGCGAGCACAAGGGGCGTATTGTCCACCCAGACCGCTGCCGGGTAATACAGGCTGCCTGCATCGCGGTAACTCAGGGAGAGCCGCGGGTAGTAGTGCCCGTCAGGGACATCGGCTGCAACGGAAAAGGTGTAGTCACGGGTCTGGAGCGGCCCGATGTTGGAGGCGACATCGTAGGGATCCCCCATGAGCCGGATATCGTCATCGCCGAACGTGGCGTGATCGACAACAACGCTCTGGTTGCGGTTCCCGTTTGTCACCGAGATACTGACCGTTCCCTTGTCCCCGGTAAAAAAGGCGCCGGGGTCATAGGTGACGCCCGAGATGTACACGTTTCCTGCGGCTGCAAGGGAGTCCGGTGTGGTATAGGCAGATGCCGATCCGATCCCGGCGAGCAGGACTGCGACTGAGATAACAAAGAGATACAGTGTCTTCATTCAGGCTCCTGCCATCGTTGCGATAACATAGATGATGAATACGAGGACCGGCGCTCCCACGCAGATTGCCGCATCGCGCATGGAAAGTTTCCGGACCTGTTTTAACCCGAAGATCCAGGTGTTCGCACTCCAGAGCAGAAAGACCACGGAGATAACCGCAGCGGTCTGGGTGTATGCCATCATGGCCGGGTCCTGCATCAGGGCCTTTGTAGCCTCGGTAATGACGGTCGGGTCCTGAAGGGCCGAGGAGGTGAGCTGCGGGACAACGACTTTGGGAAGGTATTCGAGTGCCGCGATCAGCGTAATGACCGCGCCGAATACCTGGGGCAGGTAACCATACCCCACGACTTCGAGGCAGCGGTTGAAGGATCCTTCCCCTTTGAAGAGCTTGGAGATAAGGTAGAACAGCCCGGCCCAGACAAGCCAGAAGATGAACACACCGGCAAATGTGGCAAAGATTACGAAAATCGTCATCACCGCGCCCAGGCCGCCCATGGCAGAGTCCATCAGTTTCGCCGTCAGGCTCCCTGCAAGGTAGCCGTATCCCGCTGAAAGGATGGCACCGGCAAGGACGATCAGTACCGGCATCTTAAGGTGTTCCGTATCACCGAGCGTATCCTGGAAAAAACGGTTCGGGTTGAATAACAGGTCGAACAGTGAGAATTTCATGGTGGGTTTCCCTCCGTTATAACGCCTGGTTTGTGCACCAGCTTTGCGTATGTTCCGGTATTGTGCTGCATGTTTATTAGTTGGACGCCCGTTTTGGAAAGCCGCTAAAAAAACTACGTTTCAGCACGGGAAAACTAAAAAAAAAGAAATTGCAAAAATAGCGAGGGATGGATTTGAACCATCGGTCTACGGGTTATGAGCCCGTCGGGATATCCTGACTACCCTACCTCGCTTCCCGATTTAGTCAGGACTATAATATAGACGGCAGGCGCTATTATACTTTACTCACAATTCCCTCTCTGCCACCTTCGTTAGGTTCAATTAGGGGGATTTGCCTAAACACCTTGTATGGACGATACCGAGCTTGACGAGATCCGGAAGAAAAGAATGGCCGCACTGAAGGAGAAGATGGCGCAGGCAGATGTGTCCGGCGGCGTGATCGTGGTCGACCAGCTCCATATCGGGGAGCTCCTTAAAGAACACCCGGCGCTTGTGATCGATTTCTGGGCGGAATGGTGCGGTCCCTGCCGGCGCATCGGCCCGGTTATCGAAGAACTCGCGCAGGAATTTGCCGGGAAAGTGACGTTCGGGAAGTGCAACACGGACGAGAACCAGCAGCTTGCCATGCAGCTTGGTATCTCGGCGATCCCGAACATCGTCTTCTTCTCCCATGGCCAGCTCGTGGACCGGGTGATCGGGGCATACCCAAAGGAAGCTATCCGGGATAAAATTATCAAAAATTTCCCGTAAAGGAAAAAAGATCTTTTTTTATTCGCAGTACGGGTCGTTGATGAATTCTTCGTAGACTTTTTTTGGCGGCCGGCCGCCCCGGCGGCCTCCCCCGTGGGGGCGGTGCTGGCGCGAAGTCATCTGATCTTCGTGTTCATCGTCTTCGGCATCTGCATCAGGTTTCTCCGCTGTTTCTTCGGGCGGGTGCGGTTCTGCCGCCGGCCGGGGCTGCCGGTACCGGTGGTCCCGCGGGTGGTGGTGATAGGTGCCCCGGTCGTGGTGCTGCTGTTGCTGCTCCCGGGGCTGCTCCTGATGCGTCTCTTCAGCCATAGATATCAGATATCATACCGCCCCGCGACCAAAAAAAACTTGTTATGGCCGGATCTGTTACTGCCCGGAAAAGAGCGTGCCGTCCTGGACCTCGATGATTAACGCACCGAGCTCCTCGACAATCTTGAGCATGTCGGGGCCGGCAGTGACAGCCGGCTGGATATTCCCGAATTCCCCAAGGGAATACGCCCCGGAGTCCCCCCGAATCTCGAACCGGAAGACAGGTTTTTTCCAGAGGGTTCCCGTAATGGCAAGGACGATTCCGAGCACGGCGCCGGCAATCCCGCCAAAATAGAGGAGGGTGTTGCCGGAAAGGCCGACAACGGTTGCGACGATCCCGATAAGGAGGATTACGATCCCCCCGGCAAGGACGCCGGGCCGGTACCGGGACGACTGGACGACCCCGATCCCCTTTATGTCGGCAATGTTTACCTGCTGGTAGAACGACTCCGACCGCTGATCGAAGAAACTTTTCGTGTTCGAGTATGCGATCAGGCGCTTTGTCGTCACGGCGATCCCGATCTTAGCCCGGACCGGGGAATACATCCGCAGCCCGTCGTATTCCTTTACGAGCGTCTCTGTCTGGGAAAACCCGACAAAATTCCGAATATCCGCCATATCCGCATCTGTCCGTTAAGGATACATGGGGGATGAAATTATTACAAAATTGTGGTCGGGTTTTTACGTTCCGTTTTTACTTTCCGGTATGTACTGCCGATCACTAAAATGAACACGTATATACATTGGCGTCCGAAACTGTATCGCACATAACCGGGCGCAACCACCCATGTCAAACGTCACCACCCTTCTCGATGCAAAGAGCGTTCCCGAGGCAAAGGCTGCCTTTATCTGCCCGTCGCGAAACGAGACGTACAGCTACAAGCAGCTCCGGGACGAGATGAACCGGATCGGGAACGGCCTTCTTTTGCTCGGGATAAAAAAAGGCGACCGGGTCTGCATCTATCTTGACAGCTCGCCCGAATACCTGATCAGTTACTTTGCGATCTGGCGGATCGGTGCGGTGGCGGTTCCGACCAATATCGTGTACCAGGGAGAGGAACTGCTCCACGCGGTAAAGGACGCAGGGGCCTGCGCGATCATCACGGACGTGCACCGGGCCGATATCGTTGCCGGGGTACAGAAGGAAGCCCCGGGTCTTACGCACGTGATCTGCGTCGGGGGAATGGGTCCTGCCTGCACGGCGGCATGGGAATCGTTCCCCCCGGCGCCGGCCGATATGCGGGCGGCCAACTGCGGGATGGACGATCTCTGCCACCTCCAGTATACGGCCGGGACGACCGGGAAACCCAAGGGCGCGATGCTCACGCACGGGAACTGGATGACGGCGCTCGACGCGGAACGCGAGGCGCTCCGGCTCCTGCCGGACGATGTATATCTCGGGATCTACCCGATGGGCCATGTCGGGTTGTCGTGGGGTCTTGCCGTGCTCCGGGCCGGCGGGACGTTTGTGATGATGGAGCGCTTCGAGCCGGAACGGTATCTCTCGCTTGCAGAGAAATACCGGGTGACCGTGCTTGCCGGGATGCCCCCGGTGATCCATACGCTGATCCATGCGCCACCCGGGACCGGGGACCGGCTCAAAGATGCCCGCCTCATCATTTCGGGGGGCGGCAACCTCCTTCCCGCGGTCTGGGAGGCGTTTGACAAACGCTACCACATCCCGGTTGCGAACTCCTACGGCCTCTCGGAGACGATCGTGATCGGTTCCGGCACGACCACGCTGCCCGAGTACCCGCACCTCACGAAAAATTACCAGAGCGTGGGAGTCGCGGTCGGCTACACGGAAGTCCGGGTGGTCTCCGTCGACGACCCTGAGACCGAGATGGCCCCGGGAGACGCCGGGGAGATCGCGCTCCGCGGGCCTTCTGTTGCGAAAGGCTACTGGAACCTGCCCGAGGCCACGGCAGCGGTCTTCCGTCACGACGGCTGGTTTTTGACCGGCGATATCGGGTACATGGACAGGGACGGGATCCTCTACATCACCGACCGGAAAAAGGACATGATCATCATGTCGGGCTGGAAGGTCTACCCGACCGAGGTGGAAAACGTGGTTGTCCAGCACCCGGCGGTTGCGGATGTGGCGGTCTTTGGCGTCCCGGACGAGCGGAGGGGCGAGATCCCGGTTGCGGCGGTTGTCTTAAAGGACGGGGCGTCTCTTTCTCCGGATGAGTTCGATGCATTCTGCCGGAAGCACCTCGGAGGCTACAAGGTGCCGCGGAAACTTTTGATCGTCGATGCCCTTCCGCGGGTCCACGGCTGGAAGCTGCTTCGCCGCACGCTTCGGGAAAAATTCGGTAAAACCGGGCAATAAGCAAAACGCACAGAAATTCTGCGACAAATTTCATTTTAAGTCGGAAACTTTTTTTAATAGCGTATTAATAATATTAGTCGGAGCATTGAGAAGTGGATACGAGGAGCCGGATCGAAGATATTCCGATCACCGGTACGCCAAAGAAACGGTCCACCGGCATCGTGGGCCTCAACCTCCTGCTTGACGGCGGGTTTCCCCAGGGGTCGGTCATCATGGTGTACGGGACGCCGCTTGCGGGCGTCGACCTTGCGGCGATGCAGTTCTGGAAGGTCGAGGGCGAGGAAGGCACGTACCTCATGAACGACGGCGATGTGGAGACCGGCATGATTGACGCGGCCGAGCTCTACCCGGAGATGTATATCCCGCAGATGATCGGCCACCGGATCGTTATCGACTCGTTCTCCACGATTATTATCAAGTACGGGATCGACAATGCGCTCAAGTTCCTGCGGCTCGCCCGCGAAGAAATCCGCAGGCGCAATGCAAACCTGATGTTTATTGTCTACTCCAACGTCCACTCGCCTGTCGAGATGACACGGCTCATGCGTTCTGCAGATATCGTGATGGAGCTCAAGACCGAGATCCGGCAGAGCGAGATCGAGCGCATGCTCATCGTCCACAAGATCCGGGACGGCCCGGTCCCCCAGCGGCTCCTGCCGTTTATTATTACGGAACACGGGATCGAGGCTTCGACAACGTCGAGAGTGGTGTAGA
>JAQWDG010000096.1 GCA_028705545.1 Methanoregula sp.
GGCCGAGCAGGGCCCCTGCAATGAGCCCGATGAAAAGACCGATGACAAATACCGGCTGGAAAAAGCTCTCTTTATAGACCATTTGTGGGGTAGTGTCCGCGAGGTTCCCATAAATACCTGCGGCATACGGTGAAAAAAGCGGTGATTAAAAGGGGGGTAAGAGGTTATCCGGTTTCATCGATCAGGTTGAGGTGCGAGAGCCAGCGCCGCATGATATAATGGATGATCGGCAGCTTGGTCACCATCCCGATACGCCGGCCGTTGATCGTCATCACGTCAAAGGACTCCTTGCCGTCGACGATCATCGAAAAGACGTTGCGGTAAACCGAGCCGTCGATGTTAAACTCACTGATAATCGCGAGGAACTCGTCGTTTGCCTGCCGGAAGTCCAGTCCCGAAAAGGGGAACCTTTTGGGATCGTCGACAATGATAGAGAGCCGGCTGGTTTTTTTGACCCGACGCAGCTCGGACGCAAATGGCCGGAAAAAACCCGGGTTGCAGGAATAGACGATCAGTTCGTGCTCCACGGTCTTGAGCAGGGCAAAAACCCGGTTTACAATCGCGGTTTCATTGCTGATCATCCATACCGGGTAGGTGGGAGGGGCGTCGACGTGCAGGTTCCGGACCGTGTCGAGCACTTCCTTGAGCATTCCCATATATTCCTGTCCGAGGTTCTGGACAATATCAGCCGGATCGACGGCCCGGTAATACGTGGGCGTTCCGCCCTGGATCTCGATGTATCCCTTGTTTGCGAGATTTTTGAGGACATCGTAGACCCGTCCCTGCGGGATCCCGCCGGCTTCGAGGATCTCCCGTGCGGTCGCTTCGTGGAGGCCCACAAGCGCCAGGAACGCCCGTGCCTCGTACTCGTTTAACCCGATCTTTTTTAAGCGCAGGACCTGTTCTTCCGTAACCAGTCTGGACAGGACAACCACCCGTAGTTGTATCTGCTTTATGGTTGACGTCTGCGACCATTAGCGTTTATGATCAGAATTGACCGGACAACCTGCTGTTACTGCGGGACGTGCGTGGCGGTCTGTCCGCAGGCAGCCCTCGAACTGGTCGATGCCTGTCTTGAGGAACAGGAAGGGTGCTCTGCGTGCGGCACCTGTGCGAAATGCTGCCCGGTCGGGGCGCTGGAGGTCTGCCATGAAGGACAGGTATGATGTGCTCGTGGTTGGCGGGGGACCGGGAGGGGCCGTTGCGGCAGAAACCGCAGCGGCACGCGGACTTTCCGTCTGCCTTGTCGAGAAACGGCCTGCGATCGGCACCCCGGTCCGGTGTGCCGAGGGAATCGGGAGGGAAGCGCTCCGCGAATTTATCGATCCCGATCCGGCCTGGATTGCTGCGGAGATCAAGGAAGCATCCGTAGTCGCTCCCGACGGCACGGAACTGGTCCTCAACGCAAAACTTGCGGGAAACAAGGTCGGCTGCGTGCTGGAGCGCAAGATCTTCGACCGGGAACTGGTAAGAAGGGCGGCAGACGCCGGGGCCGATATCGCGGTCAAGACTACCGCCACCGGGCCCGTTATGGCAGACGGCGCGGTCCGGGGCGCGCACCTCACCGGGGCGGTCCCGCAGGTCGGGGCGGATGTCGTCATCGTTGCTGACGGCGTGGAATCGCGGTTTGCCCGCATGTGCGGTATCGATACCACCGTTCCCGCTTCCGGGATGATGACCTGTGCCCAGTACCTGATGACCGGCATCGATATCGCACCGGAAAGAACCGTTTTCACGGTAGGGAACACCATCGCGCCGCAGGGGTATCTCTGGATCTTTCCCAAAGGCGAACGGACGGCAAACGTGGGGATCGGGATCTCCGGCCAAAAAAGCGGACCCGGCCACCGGGCAAAGGACTACCTCGACCGGTATGTCCGTTCGCATTTCCCCGACGGCAGGTCTATCGAGTTTATTGCCGGGGGCGTCCCGGTCTGCCGCCCCCCTCCTTCCACAACGGCAGACGGGCTTATGCTCGTCGGGGATGCGGCGAGGGTCGTGGACCCGTTTACCGGGGGCGGGATCTACAATGCGATGTTTACCGGCCGGCTTGCCGCAGAGGTTGCATCCGACTGCATCGCACACGGCGATCTCTCCGGGAAAGCGCTTGCCGCTTATGACAAAAAATGGCGGGAATCGGAGATGGGCAGGAGTCTTGCGCGCAACTACAAACTCAGGGAATACTTCATCCGGCAGACAGATGACCGGTTCAATCGCCTGATCCACTCCGCAGCGAAAATCGACCTCGATGAGTTCTCCGTCCCCGAACTCATCCGGGAATTCGTGGTCCGGAACCCTGCTCTCCTTGCGGACCTCACGGCGTTCAGGGCAGCACTCAGTTGATCCCGTTTCCCACCCGGGCGGGAGTCACGGGGTAAAAACCAGTACAACAGGCAGGATCTTCATGATTGACCAGATCTTCAGTACCATCGCACGGGCGGTCAACCGCCATCCGAAAATGGTGATCGCCATCCTTGGCACCCTCTTTATCGTAGCCCTTATCGGCACAACGATGATCACAATGGAGACCGGGACCGACACCTATCTCGACCGGAACTCGGCGCTCGGGATCACCAACAAGCACTACACCGACTCTTTTGCCGCCGACAAGCTAATCCTGATCGTCGAAACGAGCGATCCGCTCAGTCCCGATGTGCTCGCCTACCTCGACCGGCTGGAGAGCGATATCAACAAGCAGCAGAATGTCGAGGGTGCTTCGAGCATTGTTGACGTCTTGAAAAGCATGAACGGCGGCGTCCTGCCCCAGTCCAGGGGAGAGATCGACGCACTGGTCGCACAGATCCCCGCAGCGACCCTCAAGGTGGCAAACCCCTCAAACGTCCTGACCCTCGTGCAGGTGCCCATGCGGGAGGCAATCTCCGACAACACCAAGACGGCGACACTCGACAATATCGAAGCGCTGGTAGCCGCATCGGACCCCCCGACCGGTGTAACCGTATCGGTCTCCGGCAACCCCGCATTTGCCGCCCAGATGAAATCGGAGATGGGCTCCCAGATGGGCGTTCTCATCGGCACTGCCCTGATCCTGATGGTCATTGTCATGGGCCTCCTCTTCTCTTACGTGAGTTACCGCTTCATCCCGGTTGTCTTTGTGGCTCTGGGCCTCACCTCCGCGCTCGGCCTCATGGGCCTTTTTGGGATTGAACTCAACCTCGCGGTGCTCGGCGCATTCCCGGTTATGATCGGTCTCGGGATCGATTATGCCATCCAGTTCCACGCCCGGCTTGACGAAGAAGCCCGCAAGGGATCGCTTAAGGATGCCGTATACATGACGATCACCCGGACCGGACCGGCCGTAATGTATGCGATGCTTGCCACTTCCCTGGGCTTTGCCGCGATGTTTGTCTCGTCCGTCCCGATGGTCCGGTCGTTCGGGTTTGTTGCCATGATCGGGATCATGAGCTGTTACGTGGTGTCTCTGGTCGGGATTCCTGCCGTTGCCCTCGTTCTCCGCTACCAGCCAAAACCACAGGCCCCAAAAGTCTGTTATGCCGTCGGTACAGAGGCATGCGCCGCCACAGGGGCGCAGCCGGGCCGAAAACCGAAACAGGGCTGGTCGTACGGGAAGTTCCTGACGGATACCTCGGTAAGGATCGCAAAAAACCCGGTGCCGGTCCTTCTTATTGCCGGCCTGATCGCCGTTATCGGGTTCCAGATCGACCCCTTAATAGCAATCGAGACCAACGAGAACACATTTGTCCCGACCGACATGCCGGCAAAGATCCAGATGGACAAGGTCACAAGGATCATCGGTTCCACAACCACCGCCGATTTCTATATCCAGGGCGGCAGGGTTACAGACCTCGATACGATCCAATGGATAGACAAATTCGGGACCTACGAACTCGCCCATCACGATGAACTGACCTCGGCCACCAGTATCGTCACCTATATCCGCGCCTACAACAACGGGAACCTGCCCGAAACGCAGACGCAGCTCGATGCGGTACTCGCAAGGATCCCCGCAAGCGTAAAGAACCAGTATATCAGCGGGTCCATGCGGGGCGTGATCCACTTTGAGATGATCAAGCTCCAGATCCCCCAGGAAGAGGATCTCAAGAAGCAGATGGAACACGATATCGAGTTTCTCCAGCCGCCACCGGGCATCGTCCTTGAGGCAGTCGGGAACTTTGCGGTATTTACCACGCTCATCGGGGACCTGTCGGCCTCGAAAGACGAGATGACCTTTTTGGGATTCGGCCTCATCTTTGTCTTTCTGGGCCTCGTCTATCGCCACATCCACGCGGTTTCCCCGCTCATCCCGATTATCCTTGTTATCGGGTGGAACTCGGTGGCGATGTACCTGATGGGTCTTGCCTATACCCCGATGACGGCAACCCTCGGTTCAATGACCATCGGCGTTGCCGCAGAATACACGATCCTGGTGATGGAGCGCTATTCCGAGGAAGAGGAACGGCTGCACGACCATATCGCCGCCATCCAGGAGAGCGTGAAACGGATCGGGACTGCAATCACGGTCTCGGGCCTTGCCACATTCTTCGGGTTCTCGGCGCTCTGCCTTGCAAGTTTCCCCATCATCAGCAACTTCGGGATCTCGACCCTGATTGCGGTCGGCTTCTCGCTCTGCGGCGCGATCTTTATCATGCCGGCAGTACTCTCCCTCATCGGCCAGCTGACGGAATGGCTTGAGACGAAAAGAACCGTACCGTCCGTTACCCCGGCAGACTGACCGGAAATACCTTCCCCCTTTTCTCCGGTGTATAAGGAACCGGTGGCGATCGCGCCCTGCCCCCTTCCCAAGGTATATGTCCGCTTTTGTCCAACCTTCCTGCAAGCGTACGCGGCACGGGCCGGTGCACGATTGCGTGGAATTCACCATGGAATTATTTCCCGTCCTTTTTGCCATCGGTTCCCTCTTTGCCATCATCGGCGTAGGATTTGTTGCCCGGCGATACAACGTCATCAGCGGAGATTTTGTCCACCTGCTCTCCCGGGTTCTCGTAAACATTGCCCTCCCGGCGATCACTATCAGCAGCATGCAGGTCCCGCATACGGCACAGACCATGGGGATCGTGGATAGCACGCTCCTTGTCGCGGCCTGTTACTACATTGCGGCGTTCTTAATTAGCGTCCTCGTCTGCCGGTTCCTCCCCTCGACTTCGACAGAGCACGGCGTCTTCCAGTTCATGCTGGTATTCCCGAACACCATGTTCATGGGGATCCCGGTCGCCTCTGCCATCCTCGGGCCATCGTCGCTCTTTTACGTGATCCTCTTCAACCTGCCCTTCAACTTCCTCGTCTTTACCATGGGCGTCTGGCTCCTTGCCCGGGGCAGGCCGGGGAAACTCGATCCAAAGGTCCTCCTCTCCCCAGGCCTTGTCGCTTCGTTTGTCGGCCTTGGCCTTTTTTTGGCCGGCTATACCCTGCCGGCTCCCGTTGATACCGGCCTTGCCATCATTGGATCGGTGACGACGCCGCTCGCCATGCTCGTTGTCGGCGCCCTCCTTGCCACCCTGCCGGCAGCCCGGCTTGCCGGGGACTGGAGGATTTATTTCATATCGGCGCTCCGTCTCCTCGTCTTCCCGGTGCTCGCGTTTGTCCTGCTCACGCCGTTTGTTACAGACAAACTCCTGCTCAGCGTCACGGTGCTTTTGATAGCAATGCCGGTGGCAGCAAACTCGGTGCTGCTCTCGGAGGAGTACCGCGTGGACTCGACCCTTGCCTCGCAGGGAGTCTTCATCTCCACGGTGCTCTGCCTTGCGACGATACCGCTCATCGAGGTCCTGCTCTTCTGATATGATCCTTACTTGAAGGGACCGTGTGAGACATCGGATTAAAAGAAAAAATGGTGAATGTGGGGAGAGGATAATCAGGCAGATCTGGGTGTGGAGGCATTCCTCATATGCTACTGCTGTCGGGTTGCGATACCATTTCCTGTCCATCACGTACCGGTATCTGCGCCGTCATCTGCCGGGCAGAGCGTTGCATACAGTGCAGAAACGGCACGCAGGGTCGAGAACCCTTTTTCGGTGATGATGTAGTCGCCCCGCTCGTGGCGCTGGAGGATCATGCCGCTGTCAGCGAGCTTTTTGATATGAAAGAGGAGGTTTCCCCCTTTTAGGCCGGTGAGTCCCGAGAGATCGGAAAACGTGTGGGTCTCCGTGGCAAGGGACTGGAGGATCTGGAGCCTCTGGGTATTTGCCACCGGTTCAAGGATCTCCTTTACTGCCTGCTCCTCGGGGACCGGCCCGGCCGCCCCGTCGGGTTCGGCAGCCTTTGCATAGACCCCGAGCGCCTGCATCAGGCCGATCTGCTTCTCAAAGAGACGCGAGACCTCGGAAAAACAGGTATCGCAGCGTGGCGTAGTGCCTTTCTTCCGCAGCGCTTTCATCTCCTTTTTGCAGGACGCAATCACCTCGTCCGTAACCTCCCCGTTTCGGATGTGCTGCGCAGTGCTTTCCAGGAATTCCATGAAAACCGAGAAACACTTGTCCCGCATCGGGCAGTCCTGCACCATCTCCCCCGGCAGCTCGGCCTTTGCAGCCCCGACCTGGTGGTCGGCAATGAGCCCGGAATAGTTCCTCTTTACCCCTGCAAGCACCGTGTCGATATGCTGCTGGTTTGCCCGTTCGATGAATCTTTTTAAATCGGTCCGGAGACCGGTGATCTCGGTCTTGAGTTCCCGGATCTCGGTAAGCGATCCCAGTACTGCACCCATAAACAATCCCTCCTGCCTGCACAAGGGTCAGTGTTATGACCCTCTTCGCTTTGTATAGTTTAATGACGCTCAAGTATATATTTGTAACACAACCCCAGTGGTATGGTGAAAGAGATGCCAGTATGGAACTGTACCGGTAAAACGGTGACAAAGGCACAGGCGGAGAAATCCCTTGCAACGATCAAGAGCGCCTGTTTTAAGTGCGACACCCACAGCAGCGACTGCCCGATCGGGAAAGCGGCCGGAGCAGTTGCAGCGATGCTCGATGAAAAGAACGCGTCGGTAAAGGACCTGATCCACGACCAGATCGCCGGCGCCCTTGCCGGGGCGAAGTTCCCGATCAAAACCCCAACGGCGCTCCTTGAAGCGTTCCCCAACGGTGCGGA
>JAQWDG010000097.1 GCA_028705545.1 Methanoregula sp.
AGGAAATCCTCTCACCATACCAGAGTATAACAAGGGTGCGAAAGAAACGGTGTCCTTACATATCTCACCGGGGATACCCCTCAGCACAACATCCGGAGGATTAAAGGGTGGAACCACGAAAATGCCCGTTCTGCAATCCCTATGCAGAGGATATCGTTGTTAAAAACGATCTCTGCTATGCCCGCTGGGACCGGCATCCGGTAAGCAAAGGCCATATCCTGATTGTCCCGTTCCGGCACGAACCGGATTTTTTTTTCCTGACAAATGAGGAAAGAGAAGCCATCCTCGCGCTTGCCGACGACTGCAAATTCGTAATCGAAAAGAATTTCCGGCCAACCGGATACAACATCGGGTTCAATGTCGGGGGTTCGGCCGGCCAGACCGCGATGCATACGTACTGCCATATGATCCCGCGCTATCCCGGGGATGTACAGGAGATCCGGGGCGGGATACGGGCGGTTGTCCCGAAGTTCTAAAACGCTTTTGGAATAGTCCGGGAAACGGCACGACGCTGGTGCATCCGGGAGGGAGGCACGGAAATCTCCGGCATTTTCCTCTTCGATAAGAAAAAACGGCACTGTTAACAATCCTCTTTTTCCGATATGCCGCCCCGCTCTTTTGCGCCAGTGCGTTCCCCCGGGAGGAACGGGGCGCAATGGCGAACCACCCGGTATTACCCGTACAATAAAACAAACCGCCGGGTAATCCCGGGATGCAGGATACCGCATCGTCGCCTGTCAGAGGATACCCCAAGCGTGTAAGGGCGGCAGCCACTAAAAGCGGATATGGGGTATTAAAGAATTTTTCAGGAAAAAAACCAAAAAAAGGAGAGCCCCAAAAGGGCATCTTATAGTTTCTTGTACAGGTTCATGTACATGACCTGGCCTTTCTTCTTCTTGTGGCGCTCGCCCATGTCGCCGATGAAATGGGAGAACTTCGCTTTTTTGCCGTCAATTTCAAGCTCGACCGTATCAACCGGCTTGAACCCGGGCATCATCACTTCGATATCGCCGAAGATGATGATATCTCCCTGAAGGCTCTGGCCGCCGATCTTGCTCTTTGCATTGCCCTTGACGACAAGGCGGCCGCCCTCCGCGTGGGTCATGGGGTGGACATCGATATTCCCGTCGATGACGATCTCCCCGCCTTTCATATACATCCCGATATCCGAACCGGCGTTGCCCTTAACGTGGATCTTCCCGCCGGACATACCCCGCCAGTCGCCGCGGTAGGCAGTGCCGAGATAGTTCCCGGCATCGCCCTCGATGTTGAGCTCGCCGCCTTTCATGGCAAGGCCGGCAAAGGCTGCGACATTCTTCTTTGCGGTGATCTTTCCGCCTTTCATCCAGGCACCGACATACAGGTCGGCACTTTCCTCGATGAGCATCTCGCCGGCGGTCATCTTAAAGCC
Source organism: Methanoregula sp. (assembly GCA_028705545.1). GTDB lineage: Archaea > Halobacteriota > Methanomicrobia > Methanomicrobiales > Methanospirillaceae > Methanoregula. The sequence continues at coordinate 1,412 of JAQWDG010000097.1, forward strand.
AAGATACTTGACTTTCTTCACATCGCCTTTGACGACAATCTTTGTGTCGGCTGCCGTTGCCCCGGCTTTTCCCGTGACCTCGAAATACTTCCCGAGGGTCTGGGTGGTGTTGCCTTCAAAGACATCGAGTCCGGCGATCTGCTCTGCAGTCTTACCCGCAAACACATCGGGAGAGATGTTGTCCGCTTCGAGATACAGTGCCGGCAGGTTTTTCATGGTAATGGTTACGGTTTCCATCATGCTCACCTACACCTGTGTCGCATCTACCTCGATTGCAAACGGGTTCGGGACAAAGTGGTGCCCGAGCGCTTCGTAATTGTTCTGCGTCACGCTGTAGTACTTGACGAACTTCTCGGAGATGTCGCGCTTGACCTGGGCATTCTCTTTTGTCTTGACATCGACCCAGAGCGTGCGCTTGTGGCCGTTACTGACAATCTCGCCGTTGCTGACGACCTGGACGCCGCTCTTGAAGACGGCGGCACAGCGGGAGAACGCTTTCTCGATATCGTCCGGGTTTGCAATTGGCTTGTCCGGGTCGATATTGTACACGGCGACATCCGCTTCCATGCCGGGCTTTAAGCCGCCGCAGATGGCGGAAAGTCCGAGCGATTTTGCCGGGCCGGCGCGGGTCATCTGGGCGAGCTCGTAGAACGTGATCTCGCGGTCGAGGCTGCCGATGCTCGTCTGGGAGAGGACCTTGTCCTTGTGCTTGAACGCATTGATCTGCGCTTCGCGGGCTTTTGTGCTCATGAGCCACTTAAAGACACGCGGGTACCGGGTGAACGGGCCGGCGTTCGGGTGGTCGGTGGTGATGTAGCAGCGCATCCCGTCTTTCATCATTAAGGGGATCTCAAGGCCGATTGCCCACTGGATCGCACAGACCGAGATGTTGGGGCTGTAGATATAGGGCACGACACCGGCTGCGGTCTCAAGCTCGACATCCACGTTTGCCCACTTTAAGTGGTTGAGGCCGGTGAGGTGGTGCTCGAACGGGCCGTCTGCGGTCATCGTCGTGGTCTCGTCAAGCGTGACGTTCCCGGTATCGATGGTGATGTTCTTGTGCGCATTGACGTAGTCGGTGACTTCCTTTGCACCGGACTCGAAGTCAGCCCAGTTGGTCCCCTTGTAGGAATGGAACTGGGTGTGGGTGAGGTGCATGACCTGTTCGCGGCCGAACTTGTTGTGGGTCTTTAAGCCCTCGGCAAGTGCGAGCGTGTCGAGCGTTGTCTGGTAGCACCCGGGGTTCCCGAGGTCGTTGGGGTGGATGTGCATCGAGTGCGGGAGGCCGAGGTATTCGTTTGCCTCGATAAGGCCCCTGACGATCTGGGCGGGCGTGATGTCGAAGTACGGCACCGGGTCGTGAATGCTAAGACAGTTCAGGCCCCATGCCCATGCTTCGGTGCCGCCGGGGTTTACGACCTTGACGGCATAGCCTTTGGTCACTTTGAGCAGCCACGCGATATAGGCTGCCGTGTTCTCGACCTCGTGGTTCCTGAGGTATTCGAGCACGAACCAGTTGTTCCCGAGCACCGGGTACGCGCCCTCGTCGATGATGGGCGTGTCGCGGATCTCTTCGTGGACATGGCGGGAGAAGAGCGGGGGCATTGCGGCTTCCATTGCCGTGGTGTAGCCCATCTTCGCATATTCGTATCCCGTCTTGAACGTAGTCGGGATTGAAGCCCCGCCGCCCATCCGCTCCATGCCGTGGGTCGGGGTGCAGGAGAAGAGCTTGTCCTCGGGCCGGTAGATGCGGCCGAGGTTGACCTTGGGGCCGGCGATATGGGAGTGGATCTCCACGGCGCCTGCCATGACGGTCATACCCTTTGCATCGATCACTTTTGCCGAGGAACCGACCTTGTCGACAATCTTTCCGTCTTTTATTGCAACATCTGCCTTGTCGCCCTTGATTCCCTGGACCGGGTCAAAGACATGACCGTTTTTTATGAGATATTCTGCCATGGTTATGCCACCCCTTTGAGTTCTTTTAATCGGTCGCGGACTTTGGTGAGGAACTGTTCGTCAGTGAGCATGCCCTCGGGCGGTTCGACAACCTTGCGGCAGTCGATCGGGACGTTGTCCATCCGGTAGCAGTTGCCGCCGGTCTCGACACCGTTGAAGGCAACCGGGACGTGGAGCTTGGAAACGCCGCTTGTCGGAGTCAGGTGCGGGTCGATGCAGACCGAGGGGAGGTTTGCGATGGGCTTTACGGCGCTTATCGGGAAGTGTGCACCGGGATCGCTCCCGATGGTAAACATCGCGTCGATCTCGCCGCGGGTCAAAAGGTCAATAGAGCTCGTGTCGCCCGGGTTGTAGCGTGCGAACCCGCGGGTGAGGTCGACGGCATACGGGAACCCGAACTGCCATGCGAAGACTTCGCCCGAGCCGGTCACGTTGTAGTGGCCCCGCATCGGCATGATCGAGAACTTCGTGTGCTCGTTTAAGTCCTTAGTGAGGGCAATCGCCTCATCGATATTGTGGTTTTTCGAGATGGACTGGGTAACGCCCATACCGAAGAAGATGATGCCGAACCTGCCGCTCTTTAAGATATCTGCCGCTTCACGGATCTTTTCTGCGGAAATGCCGGCAACTTCATCGGGGAGCCACTCGCCACGGAGTGCGACACGCAGGGCGTTTAGGAGTTCGTAGTCCCTGCCCTGTTCCACCTGGAGGTGGATGTCGGCCATCTTTGCGGTATCGGTGGTACGGGGGTCGACCACGATGAGCTTTCGGCTCATCTGGCCTTTGCCGGTGAAAAAGCCGCGGGGGAAGATCGAGTACCGGGACATGTGCCGCGGGTGGGCGTGGGCCGGGTTGCAGCCCCAGAAGATGACGCGGTCGGCACGGTTCTTTACTTCACCAAGGGTGCACGAGGGAAGTCCTTCGTCCTGGAGGGCAATGAGGGTGGTGCCGTGGCAGACCGCTGCGGTGTTGTCGCAGCAGGCCCGGGACAGTTCGGCGATCTCATTACCCACGCTCTGGGCTTCGCAGTTGGTGGAGGACCAGCCGTACATCAGCGGTTTTCTCGCCTTTGCAAGCATCTGGGCGGTGTACTCCACAGCCTCGTCGTAGCTGACCTCTTTCCACGACCCGTCTTCCTGGTGCATCCGCGGGCGGGTGACCCGGTCCTTTGCCTGGGAGTGGAGGAACTTTTCCGTGCCGATGACACAGGCATTGTTTACTTCGAGCAGTTTCTTGCCGTCGTCGGATACGATGACTTCGACATCGTCGCAGAGCGTACCGCAGAACGGGCAGATCACATCGGTAATGGTCTTTGTCATGCGGATTTCACCCCGCAGAGTTTCTGTACGAGTTCGATACCGAGAAGGACCGGCTCGTTTGCAGCGACTTCAACGGTTACCGGGGTCCCTTTGAATGTCGGCATGCCCGTCGAGTAGGTGTTGGGGTTCACAATAGAGTTCGCCCACGGGCCCATCGGGATAAATGCAACGCCCGGGTGCGGGCCCTGGGTGGTCTCGATTGCCTTGACGATCACGCTGCCGTAGGCGCTCGTGACCCGGACATTGGTGTTAATCCAGATACCGAGCTCCTTTAGGTCGGCACGATCGAGTTCGATGATGCCGGCAGCGGTCCGGTAATCGGCTTTTTCCTTGCCGCCTTCGATTGCAACACCCTGCTGGATGCTGCGTCCTGAGATCAGGTTGAGGGTAATGGTTTTTGTCATGGTGTTCCCTTTTTTTATAAAGCGAGTGATGGTAATCTCACAAAGCCTGAGGGTTTAATTAAGCCTCCAGCTGCGGGCTGACCCCTTTTCCTGCCAGGCGGATAACGCTGTACGGGCAGGCGACGACGCAGACGCCGCACCCTGCACAGAGTTCGGTCTTGACATCGAGGTGAACGGATTTCCCGTTTTTCACTGCGTAGATCTTGTCCTTTGTTACGGGATCTACCGTATACAGTTCGAGCGCATCGACCGGGCAGGCAACCACGCAGTTGCCGCAGCCGGTGCACTTCTCCATATTCACATGCACTGAAAATGCCATTCTTATCACGCACACAAATTTTGGATCTTACGATCTCAATGTTATCCAGAGAGTTAATTAAAGTTATCTAAATTTGCAAAAGGGGTACGAATTAGATTTTAACAATTGGTAAAAAGTTAAACAAATCCATATGATCGTTTTGGGATTTGGCTGCATATGATTGGCTCTTGTGCAATAAAATGAACGTACCTGCAGGTATCCAAGTGTGGTTCCGTAAAAAGACCGGACATGGGGAAACTACGGCCCGGTCTTTGTTTCCCACGAAAATACCAGGGTACTGACAAAAAATGCTCTGGTAAAATCCTAAAATGAGACAAACGAACGCTCTTTTAGGTCTCCGGCAAGCCTTTCGCCCCCGCACGCCTGAGGCACCCCCATTTAGCGATGCTGCTGTATTACCTGCATCCCAGAATTGCCCAAAGGTGCGTTTTATTGTACAGGTAATACAGCATCATCGCATACGCCGTGAGCCCCCCACGGGGGCAGGGCTCGTGCGAAGAGGGGGAGGTACGATATTGGAAAGGGAATTTCTTGGCTCTGTAGAAATCATTTCCCCAGAACCAAACCGTATTTGCGAGGGCGACCCCCGCACTCCCCCAGTGGGAGGGAAGCCCCTTTGACCCCCCCGCCAAATAAAAATTTTTCAATTGTGCTTCCCGCGCACGGGTTTGCTCCACGGGGCGAGCCCCGACGAGGCGGCGAGCACCCGTGGTCCCCTCTCAAACAAAATTCAGAATCTCACTTACGGTTTTCTAGAGAGCCGATTTCTTCAGACCAAAAAAAGACTTGTGGGAAAATTACGACACGGTCCGTATGGTACCGGTCTCTTTTGAATCGTATCCGCCAAGGACCGCAAGCACCGCACGGAAATCCTTGGACTGAATGGTCTTTATCATCGCATCGACTCTTTGGTCGTCCCGGTGTTCGTGGCGGATGGCGAGCTCGTAGCGCTCCGTTGCTACCGGGACAAACGACAGCCCGAGCGAGCGGGCGGCACTGTACACGCACATCCCGGCGTCCGCTTCCCCGCTTTTGACCGCAAGGGCAACGGCGATATGGGTCGTGGCCTCCCGCTCGTAGCCCGGAAGTGCGGACGAAGGGATGCCCTGGCGTTCCAGTTCGTAATCGAGCAGGATGCGGGTGCCCGATCCTTTCTGCCGGTTGATAAACTGCCGGCCGGGAAGATCGGAGAAATGCAGTCCCTCGCGGGAGACGATGCCCTGCTGGCGTTCGGCAACACAGAGGAGGTCGACTTCAATCTTCGGGAGGTATTTTTTAACAGATACCGTGTTGTAACTCCCGTCGGGTGCGAGCAGGTGCGTGGGGGCCGCGTGGCACTCGTCTTTTTTTAAGGCAAGGAGCCCCCCCAGGCTTCCGACATTCGTGGACAGGAGGGGGACCCCGCGCCGGGCCAGCATATCGGTAAGGTAATCGATCACCGGGTCGTGGCTCCCGGTAAGGAGAAGGGAATTTTCCGCAGTCCGGCGCGGCACGGTCAGGAATGCATCCACGGCATCCCCCTCTTCGAATCCTTCGGAATTAAACGGCACCCGAAGGCAGGCGTTCGACCGTACGGCGCTCATCTGGACGCCCGCCCCCTTTGACTGCGGCGAAACAACCCAGCGGCCGCCGATGCTGCCAAGCGTGCACTGGACGAATTC
>JAQWDG010000098.1 GCA_028705545.1 Methanoregula sp.
CCGAACGAGGAGACCGTGGTATCCGTGGGGCTCGCCCGCCCTTTCTGCACCTTCTTTTCGATCTCGAATGCCATGTTTGCCACGTCTTCCCGGGTTTTCCCGAGCGCAAACTCGTCGTTGATGGCCGAGAGCGTTGCAACGGTCACCGCGGCGGACGACCCGAGTCCCGATGAGCTGGGGATCTGCGAGTTGATGTACACGCTCCCCATCACCCCCATCGCTTCAAAGCAGCTGTCGATGTAGGGAGACTTTGCCCGCTGGGGGCGCCGGGACTTCCGGACGGTCACAAAGACCCGGGGCTTGATGGCAAGGGCTATCCCGGGCTTCCCGTATACCACTGCATGCTCGCCGAACAAAAACACCTTGCCCGGCGCACTCCACGTTGCCAACCTACATCACCGCAATGGCTGCATACCCTACGACCGCATCCCGGTCGCCGCTTGCATCGCCGCTCGTGCCGTACCGGATAAGTTCGCCCTTCTCCGCCCCCATGTGCAGGCAGGCGGTGATCATGGCGCTGATCGGGCCGTACCCGCAAACGGTCAGGCGTTTTTCCCGGATCCGCCGGTAGAATTCCGGCACATCGAGGTTCTCCACCGCCTGGATCGCATACAGGTCGCCGTCACGGGCAACCGCCTCCGGCACATAGTGCGAGAAATCGCTCGACGCAACGATCCGGATATCCCGTTTTGTCATCCGGTGCGCCGCCACGATCTTCCCGGCCACGGCCATGGCATGGGCAGGGTCCTGCTCACCCATCATAACGGGGGCGATCTTCGCTTTGGGGAACCGGTACCGGATGAACGGCAGCTGCACTTCGATCGAGTGCTCGGTTATCTGGGCCATCTCGTCGACCGGGATATCCAGTTCCGTTACAAACTCCTCATCGGTTTCGACCGGCCCAAGCGGCGTATCCCACGAGATTGCCGAGGCACAGGTGAGGTACCCGTTATGGGACGGGCCGATCACGACAAAGGTGCCGGAAAAATCGGGGGAGATGGTAGAGAAAGCTTGGGCTGCAATCTGCCCGGAATAGACATACCCGGCATGCGGGCAGACTATTCCCTTCGTGGCATTTTTCGCCGGCCCGGTCCCGTTAAAGAAACCGCCGAGGAGATGTCCGAGACGGGCAGGATCCTTGGGATAGAACATCCCCGCCACGGCGCACGGACGCGACATCATCGGATCAACCCTCTGGTCGTCCAGATATTATAGGTAACGATCACCCTCAAAAAGGGGATCGCTTCAGATCTCGGTTTCGAAATCTTCCTGGGTGAGCGCTGTCGAGATCCCGCGGATCTTGAGCATCTCTTTTGTGAGCAGGAAGTAGATCATCGAGAGCGCCTTGCGGCCCTTGTTGTTGGTCGGGATCACGAGGTCCACGAACTTGGTCATGTTGTTCGTGTCGCAGAGCGCGACGACCGGGATGCCGCACTGGACTGCCTCGTTAATAACCTGGGCATCGCCGATCGGGTCGGTGACGACAACAACCTTGGGCTCGATATAGTTTTCAAGGACCGGGTTCGTGAGAAGGCCCGGGATGAACCGGCCGGTTGCCGACATCGCGCCGATGGTGTCGGCGAACTTCTGTGCCGGGTACTGGCCGTATTGCCGGGAGGTGACGACAAGGATGTCGGGCGCCTCGTACTGGCTTAAGAACTTGGCTACCGTCTTGATCCGGGAATCGGTCTCGCGGATATCGAGAATATAGAGACCATCGCCGCGGACGCGGTAGATAAATTTCTTCATGTCCTCGCTTTTCTGCTGGGTACCGATGTGGACACCGGCTGCCAGGTACTCCTCGACGGGGATGAGCGGTTCCTTTAATTCAATTTCCATCTCGTTTGCTTGGGTCATAGTTGTTCCTCTATGCGGATGAGTTCGTTGAGTTTTGCAATGCGCTCGCCGCCGACGACCCCGCATTTCAGGAAAACGCAGGAGAACGCCGTAGCAAGATGCGCAATCGTGGTATCCGTGGTTTCTCCGGACCGGTGACTCATCACCGTGTCCAGACCATGGGTGTGGGCGAGGCGGACGGCCTCGAAGGTGTCGGTTAACGTGCCGACCTGGTTGGGCTTGATGAGGACGCAGTTTGCAGAACCCCGCTCGATGCCTTTCTCGATGCGGTCGACCTGGGTAACAAAGAGGTCGTCCCCGCAGAGCAGGCAGCGGTCGCCGATCTGGCTGTTGAGTTCCGCAAACCCGTCGAAATCGTCCTCGTGGAGTGGATCTTCGACATAGACGAGGTGATATTTGTCGACCAGTTCCGCGATGTATGCGATCTGGTCTTCGGTCGAGCGGACACGGTCGCGGTACTTGTAACCCTCGCCGTTCCACATCTGGCTCGATGCAACATCGATCCCCATATCGACCTGAACGTTCATCTCGTCGGCCACGCGTCCGGTTGCCTCGGCAATGAGCTCAAATGCGAGGGCATCGTCGATCTGCGGTGCCCAGGCACCCTCATCACCCTTGCCGGCGGCAATCCCTTTCTTTTTTAAGATATCCTTGACGTTTTTGTGGACGGCGGCATTGGCAAAGACTGCCTCCTCTGCATCCACCGCGCCGCCCGGAACCACCAGGAACTCCTGGATCTCGGTAGCGTTCGTGGCATGCGCCCCGCCACCAATCACGTTCCCGAGCGGGAGCGGCATTTCATTGACAAATGCCCCGCCAAGGTACCGGAAGAGCGGCAGGCCGAGCGCCGAAGCCGCAGCCTTTGCATTTGCAAGGGAGAGTGCGACAGCGATGTTTGCCCCGATCACGGAGAAGTTCTCCGTTCCGTCGATGTCGCGGAGCTGTGCGTCGAAGCACTCCTGGTCGGCCGCGTCCATCCCGATAAGCGCCGGGACGAGGTTTTCGACCGCGTGGTCGATGGCCTCTTTGGGCGGCACGACCTTGGCTTCCGCCGCACCGGTGCTGGCACCGCTCGGCGCTGCCGCGCGCCCGTGGCCGCTTATCGTGTAGACATCGGCCTCGACGGTCGGGTTCCCCCGGCTGTCGAGGATCGTCCGCAGCTCGATTGTCTCAATGGTCGTCATGGTGGCCACACGTCCTTATCTTCTCTTTACGGTAATGGGGATGACGTTTGCGTTGAACTCCTCGATGGCGATCTCCAAAGGATCGATCCGGGAAGTCGTGGTAAGTATCGGTGCACCCATTGATATCTGCAGAGCACGTGCTCCAATAATCCTCGCCCGTTCATACCGGGTGTAAACTTGCGTCTGCATTCCTTGTCCTCAAAAATTGTTCGCGTCTGCGATGTAGTACATTTGGTAAAATGGGGTCGCTGAGATTCGAACTCAGGTCACTGCGTCCCGAACGCAATAGGATAGTCCAGGCTACCCCACGACCCCTCGGTCATATTACTGGTACGGGTTGAGCTCATCAATGATCTCTTTGTGAGTGAGAAGCATTCGTCGGCAGCAGTATCGGGTGATACCGAGATCGTCGAGGATCTTTTTAGGATCCTCGCCTTTCTCCCGCCGAGCCTTATACTCTTCCCACGCGATGGAAATGGGTTTTCCACAGGTGAAACATCGTACGGGTATCAAGATTGTCGACCTCTCATATATTGTTTGTTTAACGATAAGACTTTTGGAACTTCTTGCGTGCGCCACGGCCGTGAGGCTTCTTGGTTTCTTTCTGGCGCGAGTCGTTCACGAGGAGCGTCCTGTCGTATGCCAGGTATGCGTCCTTGATCGCGGGATCGTTTGTCCATTCCATGATGCCGCGGGCGAGCGCGGTACGGACCGCCTCTGCCTGCCCCATGACCCCTCCGCCGGAGACGTCGATGATCACATCGATTTCGTTTGCCGCATTCGGGACAAGGAGGAGCGGCTCGGCGATCTTCATCCGGGTGGTCTCGCTGCCGTATTTTTCGAGCGGCACGGAGTTGACCCGGATCATGCCTTTGCCGGCCTTCACGGTCGCCCGTGCGATTGCCGTCTTGCGTTTTCCGCTGGTGTTAATGATCTTTGCCATGAGTAGACCGCCTTAGAACTTGGCTCCGAGGGCCGTGCTGACCGCCGCAAGCGTTACGAACTGCGGGTTGTTGAGCCGGTCCATGTGGACTTCTTCGGGGACTTCCATCTTCGCGTCTGCGAACTCTGCCGGGACACCGACATAGCACTTGATGTGCCTGAACGCCTCGGCGCCGCGGGGGCGCTTGTAGGGGAGCATGCCGCGGATCGTGCGCTTGATGATGTGGTCGGGCCTGCGGGGGAAGTATGGACCCCAGTCGGTCGACCCGCGCTCGCGCTTGTGGTAGTAATTGCCGAGCACGCGGGCGCGGCTGCCGGAGATGATGACCTTCTCGGCATTCACGATCGCGATCTCTTCACCGGCAAGGGCGCGCCGGGCTGCAATGCTTGCCAGCCGTCCGAGGATAAGGCCGTCGCCATTGATTACGGTAACCATGTTTTGTTCACCTCAGGATCCGGACACCGCTGCCCTTGGGGTTGTCCTTTAAGAGCTGCTCGATGGTCATGCACTGCCCTTTTGCTTCCGCGATCTTGCTCGTCGCCGATGCAGAAAAGTTCAGCGCCGCAACTTTCACGGACTGCTCCAGCATGCCGCTGCCCAGCACCTTGCCCGGGACGATGATGGTCTCGCCTTTCTGGGCGTAGCGGTTGATCTTGGACAGGTTGACCTCGGCGTAGTTCCGGTTCGGGGTCTCCAGCCTGCCTGCAATTTCGCGCCAGATCTTTGCCTCATTCTCGCGTGACTTGTTCTTTAACAGAGAGATGAGGTTGGTAAGACGGGGGTTCGTCTTCTCCACTTGTCGTGTCATTTCTTTTCCTCCCCTGAAATCTCGCTTGTCTGTCTCTCCAGCTCGTCGGCCTGCTCCTTTACAAAGGAGAGCGCCTTTACCATTATCTCTTTTACCGGGAGCGATCCGTCGCCCTCGACCACGAAGATAAACCGGTCGGGTTCGGCAGTGATCCTGATCGCCGGTTCCTCGCCGATACCGCTCGCGAGGCAGGCCCGTTCGCAGAGCTTGCACATGGAGCAGTCGGGAAGCTTGCCTTCGATAACGGCAACCTTCTTGCCCTTGACTGCAAGGATGGTGCGCGGGCATTCATCCACGCACATCCCGCACGCGTCGCAGGTATCGCTGATCGTGATGATCGGCTGGTTCTTGTACCCGCAGACGAGGGTCGGCTGCCATTTTGCATGCACCTTGCCCCTGTTGAGGACGGCGCGTGCCTCGATGACCAGTTTCTGTCCCTTCGTGAGTTTCACGATGGGGATGTTGTCGTACACGGGCGCAGCCTTGGGATCCTGCGGGATGAGGTCGCTTGAGGTGACCATTTTGGGGCCCTCAACGCTGAGCGTGTAGGTGACCGTGCAGGACGGGCAGCCTGCCCCTCCGCACGAACATGATTCCTGAGTCGAGTAACTGCTGAGATCGGTCTTGATTGGGATGAGCCCGAGCCGGTGCGCCAGCATTTCGTCGAAGAGTGCGCTCGTGTTATCGTAGATGCGCACGTCCTCGATGGCAAGGGTCGGCACTTCGCCGATCATTGCACGCCGGAACGCATTGGCAAATCCGGGTCTCGCTCCCGAAAGGGTGAAACGTGCCAGATTGTCGTCCAGACTCGCGAATTCGATCTCCATCACACTCTCCTTCCCCGTCTGCCTCCCTTGGGACGGCATGAGTCATGCGGGACAGGCGTGACGTCTTCAATACGGCCGATGCGCATGCCGGCACGGGCAAGCGCACGGATTGCTGCCTGGGCACCGGGGCCGGGGCTGCGCTGTTTGCCCTGGCCGGGGGCGCGGACTTTCACATGGACGCCGACAATACCCTTTTCGCGGGCGATTGCGGCAACGTTGCCGGCCATCTGCATGGCGGCATACGGGGAACTCTCGTTCCGGTCCTGCTTGACGACCATGCCACCGCTCGATTTGGTGACCGTCTCTGCACCGGAGAGGTCAGTAACGGTGATGATCGTGTTGTTAAAGGAGGCAAAGATGTGTGCAATGCCCCACTTTTCCTTCTCGTTTGCCGCCATTTTAGTTCACCCCTGCGCCGGTTGCCGGGCCTGATGCCGCCGCACCGGCGGGCCTGGTAATACGGGTCCGCTCTGCATGGGATGCGTCGGTGAACGGCGATTTGCCGTAGTAGGCGACGCCGTTTTCCTCACTGCGCTTTACAATGTATCCCGGAACGGTGACACGCTGGCCGTTGATCGCGATGTGGCCGTGGGTGACGAACTGGCGTGCCTGCTTCGGCGAGCGGGCGAGGCCTTTCCTATAGACAATCGTCTGGAGCCGGCGTTCGAGATGGGAAGTTACCTTGAGTGCGAGGACGTTGTCGATGTCTGCCTCGGCACCGAGGAGCCCCGTGCGCTGCATGTGGCTGATAAGCTCGGCCTTCTTTGCCTCGACACGCTCCTGTGCAGTGCCGTTCGACATAAGGGCGAGCAGTTCACGGGCAGCCTTGCGGTACTTCCTCAGGTGGCTCTGGGCTTTCCAGACCTCGCGCTTGTTGCGCAGGCCGTACTCGATCACGAGCCGGGTCTCTTCCTCGATCCGGGTCTTCTCCCACGGGCGCTTGGGCGTCTGGTAGGACTTGTGGTTCTTACCTGGGTATCCCATGATCAGTTCGCCGCCCCTTGGGTGCCTTCTCTCTTCTTACTGACACCGACAGTTATACCGGTTCTGCCGGTCGACTTGGTGCGCTGCCCGCGGACCTTCTGGCCGGTTTCGTGCCGGATGCCCCGGTAGCAGCGGATCTTCCTCATCATGTTGACATCTTCGTCGCGGGTGAGCGTGACATCGGTGCCGATAAGGTGCTTGTCCTCGCCGGTATACACATCCTTGGGCCGGTTGGCCATCCACGCAGGGATGCTCGCGGCGTACTTTTCAACTGCGGCGCGGATACGGTTGACCGACTCCTCGTCAAGGAGACCGAGCTTTGCATACTCGTCTACCTTGGCCATCCGGGAGATGATCGTTGAGGTGTGCCTGCCGATACCCTTGATACCGGTCAGTG
>JAQWDG010000099.1:0-3896 GCA_028705545.1 Methanoregula sp.
CTCGGCCAGTGCCGGATCCCGTTAAAAGAACTCTTTGCATAACCGGTCTGCCGGTACCACTAATGGACCTGGCGCGGGAGGCGGCGGGTTCCATACCGGTTCTCACAAAAACCGGTAAAGAGGTTCCGGTAAGGGAGAAACCGGAATCCCTGACCCTTCCCTGGCAGCCGGGCTTTATGCACGGTGCGATCTCTTATATCCCATCGCGGAAATGGGAGATCATGAGTTTCCATGACGATTTTATCCGGGCGATCCGTGAGAAGAAACTTGTGGCGGTGACCGCACGCACCGATGACAAGGGAACGATTAAACGTACCTGCGTGCCGCTCGATTACGGTCCGAGCGGCCGGCCACATGACGGGGTAGACCGCTACCACTTCCGCGACCTGTCAAGCCCGACCGGCGAACACCCGTTCATGATCCTCCCTTCGCAGCTGCTCGATCTTTCCGTGCTCGATGAGACCTTCGAGCCTGAAAAACACGTGCACGGGAAAACAAAATGGTCTGTTCCCCGCGACTGGGGAAAGTTCTCGTAATTGGTCACGGAAGGCGTGACGACCATGACCCGGTCCCTTCAAGCGGTTACCGGGTTATTCATTTTTATCCTGCACAGTAAGCCCGTTCGCCGTTTCAGGACAGGAAAAACGAAGCGTCAGACCCGGCACCGGTCTTCATGGAGAGATTCATGTGGCTTGACTGCCGAGTATACCGGGATGAAACTGGGCGTGCTCTGCTCGGGGGGCAAGGATTCGTGGTTCGCGTGCGGTCTTGCACAAAAAAAAGAGGAGGTTGCCTGCCTCATTTCAGTCCGCTCGAAAAACGATGCGAGCTACATGTTCCATACGCCAAACGTCCACCTTGTCCCGCTCCAGGCCAAGGCTGCGGGAATTCCGCTTGTCACGGTAGAGACCGAAGGGATCGAAGAAGCGGAACTCGCCGATCTCTCGCGGGCCATCCGTCTCGCGGTTAAGCAATTCGGGATCGAAGGGATAGTGACCGGCGCCCTGATGTCGGTATACCAGGCAACACGTGTCCAGCGGATCTGCCGCGACCTCGGGCTCTGGTGTTTCAACCCGCTCTGGTACACGGACCCGAATGCGTACATGGAGCGTCTGATCGGATCCGGTTTTTCTCTTATCATCACCGGTGTTTTTTCTGCCCCATTTACCAAAGAGTGGCTGGGCCGGGCAATCGACCGTGAAGCGCTTGCTGACCTCCGCCGGTATGTAAAGACCGACCGGATCACGCTGACCGGTGAGGGCGGCGAGTACGAAACGCTCGTGCTCGATGCCCCGTTCTTCCGGCAGCGGATCATAATCCGCGAATCGGAAACAGAGTATGCAAACTATCGCGGTGTCCTCCGGATTTCCCGGGCGGAGCTGGTGCCGAAATGATCCACCTTGTCGATCTTTCGTGGAAAGCCGGCTCGCTCTGCCGGGATGAATACGTAGCCCCGGTCGCCCGGATCGTTTCAGCTGCCGGGCATCCGTACCGGGAAATTCATTTTTCAGAGGTCCCCCCATCGGGGATCGCGGATGCGGACGGGATCGTTCTCTGCGGGACGGCGCTTAAGGACAACGCCTTTACAGAAAAAATTCAGGGCCTCGCGTCGATCCGTGACGCGAAATGCCCGGTACTCGGGATCTGCGCCGGGATGGAAGCGATATGTCTTGTCTTTGGGGGCAGGCTCCGGCTGGCAGCCGAGATCGGCATGACGGATATCCGGGTAACACAACCGGATCCCCTCCTTGGCGAACCCAAGACTTTTACCGCGTACGAAGTCCACTCGTTTGCCTGCGAACCGCCGGCCGGATGGCTGGTGACCGCTGTTTCCGATACCTGCGTGCAGGCTTTCCGGCACCCGGACCGGCCGGTTTTTGGCGTCATGTTCCATCCCGAGGTCAGGAACGATCTCGTGGTCGAACGGTTCTGTAGGCTCTGTATGAAGCCGTGAGCCAGAGAGAAAACACCCGATAACTACCCGGGGATTTTGGAAAATAAAAAAAGTTGTTACGCCCGCTTCAGCGAGTCGATGGTAACAATAAACGGCGGAGTATCGGTTGTATACACCAGTTCGATCTCGTTTTGCGAAACGATGGTGCAGTCCGTGTCGTATCCCCCATCCCCGTTTGTCAGCGTAAACGACTTCCCGTCGCGGCTGATGGCGCCGGCAAACCGTACGGCATGAGGTGTGTTGTCCTCGGTAAACCGCATGGTGCCCCAGAAGATCCGTCCGGTCTGGTTTTCTACGACCATGGTCATGGTGCTATTGGGATACGAGACATACCCGGTGCCATTAATATAGCCGGTCATGGATCCGGTCCAGGTTCCGGTGAGATCGGGTACCGTAGTTTCCGATGTGGCGGTAGTCGAACATCCTGCAACAATTATAACGATAAACAGTGTCACGAGAAATACGGGAAAAACCTTCATTGCATAAACGTGTCTTTTGCCGGGGATAATAACATGCCGCAAAGGGAGGCAACCGGAAATTTTCTTAAAGACTGCGACTGCCCGGGACAAACGGTAGCAACCAAAGACGTCCCTGAGAGTATTCAGGCAGCGTGGCACCAACCGGCAAGGGGGATGGGTTATAACACCCGCCAAATAATGCCGCAACAGCACAAAAGATCTATAATCCCGTCCTGCATACGCAGGTATTCATGTTTGATTCAGGCAAAACCACTCCGGTAGAAGACACCGATGAGAACCGGGCGATCTGCCGGAAGTACTGCACGATCTGCCCGAACTACAAGTACCACCAGCTCGGGAAATGCCAGCCTGCAGAACTCTTCTGCGCCCTCGGGAAATCTTCCCGGCCAAACATGAAGCAGATCAACTGCTTCTGCACCGGCTGCGAGATCTACCTTAAACACCATCTCCGCATGGGGTATTTCTGCGTCAGGAAATAGGACTTACGAGAACAGGATCTTTTTTTAGTGTTGCCCGGACAGCCGGTCTATCCACCCGACAATAACAAACGGGATCCGGCCCCGGACGGTCCGGTTGCATACCGGGCTGCAACCTATATCAGAACCCGGTGCGAATGGAATATGTGCTGTTTTTCATGCCAGAGATCCGTCCGATACCCATCCGTTCTGTTCTTCTCGGAGCGGCAGTCTTAATAATTGCCCTCTCCTTAAGCGCCGGCTGCCTGCAGCCGAACAGTAGCCCAACTGCATCACCTGCCGGCACAGAAACCCTGCCTTACACCGGCAACTACACGCCCGGTGAGATCCCCCGGATCTGCGGGAATGCAACAGAAACCGCAAACGCCTCGCTAGCCGCCATTGTTGCGATCCCGCCGGATCAGCGTACGTTCGACAACACATTTGTCGCGTTCGACCGGACAATGACGGAGTATGCCGACGCCACCCTGACACCTTCGCTGATGGGATACGTCTCCCCGGACCCGGTCATTGCACAGGAAGGTATGGATGCAGAAGAGTCCGTAAATATCTTTTCCGATTCTGTGTACTCGCGAAAAGATCTCTACAATGTCCTCAAAAGCCAGGTGCCCCGGAATGCAGATGAGGCACGGCTCTACAATGTTACGATAAAAGAGTTCGGGCACAACGGCCTTGAGCTCCCACAGGAAGATCTCGACACGGTCGTGGACCTGAAACGCAACCTGACCGGACTTGAATCAGAATTCTCGGCAAACCTCAACAGCGATAACACGACCTTGGCGTTTACCGACAACGAACTTGCGGGTGTCCCGGCCTCTTCGCTTGCCACATTCAGCCGGGCTGCGAACGGTTCGTACCTCGTCACCACGAAATACCCGGACTACATCGCGGTGATGACATACGCAACGAACAACCAGACCCGGTACCGGATGTATTTTGCTGATCTGAACGTGCAGGGAGAACCCAATACCCGGCTCCTTGAAGAGG
>JAQWDG010000099.1:3996-6924 GCA_028705545.1 Methanoregula sp.
ACATGGAGTCGCTCTTCCACGAGACCGGCCATGCAATGCACGATATTTTCACCACCGCCCCGTACGGAACACTTTCCGGGACAAGCGTGTCGTGGGATTTTGTCGAGACGCCCTCGCAGACCATGGAGGAATGGGTGTACGATCCGGCCGTGCTCGAATCGCTCTCCGGCCGATACACGAATGCCTCCGAAACAATTCCCCCGGACCTTGCCCGCCGGGCGATTGCCTCCCGCGATGAAGGGCTCGGGATCCAGTACAGCAGCCAGCTTGCCTACGCACTCGAAGACATGCGGTTCCACACGGCATCCGGGCCGGTGAATGTAACCGAAGTCTGGAACGAGACCTGCGTTGAGATCAAGGGCAGACCGGCAGTCGCCGGTACCCGCCAGCCCGCATCATTCAGTCACCTCATGGGCGGATACGATGCAGGGTACTACGGCTATCTCTGGTCGAAAGTTTATGCGCTCAACGTTGTCGATACATTCGAACACGATGGCATGACAAACACGATCACCGGCCTGCGGTTCAGGAACGATGTCCTTGCCCGGGGCAACATGGAGGACGGGACCGTACTTCTCACAAACTTCCTCGGCCACGAACCCGGGGTGGAACCGCTGTATGCCTATCTGGGGATCTCCCGGACTCAGGCTGCGTCAAATACAGCCTGATCTGCCGCGCTTTTTTGTTTTCCCCAAATATTTTCGGCCGGTTCGTCGTTTTAATCCAGCAGGGTTAATTAGTTTCAGTTACAAATATGACGGGGATCTGATTATGAAACAGACAGTGCTCATGGTTCTTGCAGGCATCGCCTGCATTGTTATGATTGCCGTTGCCGGATGTACATCGTCCACCGGCAGTGCAGCCAACGTAACTTCAACTGCAACGACAGAAGTTACTGCCGCGGCCACGACCGCAGCGGCTGCAGAAACAACTGCCCAGGCAAACGTGACCGCAGCTGCTATCGCAGCAGCACCAAACTTTGCCGGGGACTGGAACACGACCTGGAAGTCCGGGAACGATACCCCGCTTGTCACCGCAATGACGCTCGTGCAGGACAACGCAACGGTTGCCGGGACTTATATGTATGACAATGTCACCGGCTCTGTCAAGGGCACGGTCGCCGGCAGCGTGCTTTCCGGCTCGTGGAAAGAGACCGCACCCGAGACCACCTACAGCGGCACGCTTGTCCTGACCCTTTCCACTGACGGGAACTCGTTTACCGGCAAGTGGGCCAGCGACTCTGATGCCGCAGGCACCATCAACACCACCGCCGATTACTGGAACGGCGTGAGGGTATAACCCAAAAAAAGTGCGGCTGCAACCGGCCGCAATAATTTTCTTTTTCTTTTGTTGTTTTCACGGTTCTGCCGGTTTTCTGCACACAAACTCGAAGACACACGGGTTCTTGTTGTCCCGATCGTGGGTATGCGTGAGAGGGTGAGACTTACGTTCGGTTTCGCACCCGGCCGTAATGAACGATCCATTTTTGGCACAGGCTGACCGGGCTGGCGTTGTTCTGCCTTTGGATGAGAGAAACCTATTATCCCCGGCCATACTATGCAACACCATGAAAATGGGCACGGTTACCGTTGAAGATACCGATGAGAACCGGCAGATCTGTATGAAGTACTGCGGCATATGCCCGAATTATAAGAAAAACTGCCTGGGATCCCACCAGCCGGACAACCTCTTTTGTGCACGCGGACGATCGAATGCAGCGCAGATCAGGGAACAGCGCTGCTTCTGCCTTGCCTGCGAGATCTTTGCAAAAAACAGCCTCGCACTCGGGCATTTCTGCGAGAGGGAAAAATAAGAACAAGCCGGGAACCAGGTACGGAGATTCGGATTTTTCACCTTTTTTTTGGATTTGATCCCCCGACTCTTCAGGAGATCAGAGCAAGATCCCTGTTTTTTTTGTCCCGTGATATTCTGGTGAATCCAAATGCCGGGAATATTTTCTGGCCAGAATAAGAAGAAAGCATTTATTCCTGCCAGCGGTATCTCTCACTTCATGAAAATCCTTGGTATTGCAACAAGCCCCCGCAAAGGGGCAAACAGCCAGTCGCTTGTGGAACACGTCCTTGCCGGTGCAAAAAAAGCCGGGGCAAAGACCGAGCTCGTGCGAATCTGCGATCTCGACATCGCACCCTGCACCGGCTGTAGCACCTGTAAGGAGAAAGGCGAGTGCATCATCGATGACGACATGGGAAATCTCTGGGAGAAGATGGCAAAGGCCGATGCGATCGTCCTTGGTTCGCCCGTATACTGGGGCCGGCTTAACGCCCAGGCATATCCCTTCATCGACCGGTTTTACGCCTATATGAAGCCGGACTTCTCAACCGACATGCCGAAGGGCAAGAAGATAGTGCTCGCGCTCACCTGCGGCGGTATGCCACCCGAGGCAATCGCGCCCATCAACGCATACGTGAAGAGCACGTTCGCGTTCTTGGGCTGCACCGATGGCGGTTATATCTGCCAGAACCAGTGTTTGGAACCCCGGGATCTCACAAAATTCCCGGAGACTATCAAGAAAGCCGAAGAACTGGGTAAATCCCTGACAAAATAATTTTTTATCCGGTTTTTGCCGGTATTTCTTATATACCGATCCGTTTTTTAAAAAAAAATTCAGGCAGTCCCGGATACACTCTTCTGCCGGGTAAAGACATCGAGGTTGGTGCTCCCGAGCATGCCGTCGCGGTGCATGTAGTAATCGAAGAGCCGGTTGTCGTTATCGTAGAACGAGAACCAGTAGTTGAGCTTGTACGTGGTCTTGTCGTAACCGGGGATCTCATCGTAACTTTCCGTATCGTGGAGGATGATCGCATCCGGATGGTTCTCTGTTAAGGTCGCAATCTCGCCTTTCTCGCCATAGAACGTGAACTTGTTCCAGCGATCGCCCCGGTAGTACCAGGGCAGCGGCCAGAACCC